>DATJYT010000435.1:0-5628 GCA_035499475.1 Xanthobacteraceae bacterium
GGCGCCATGATCGCCAAGATGCGCAACATGGGCGAAGCCTGCACCGCGGCGAACCGCTTCTACGTCCACGAGAAGGTGCACGACGAGTTCGCCAAGAAGCTCACGTCGAAGATGTCCGGGCTGAAGATGGGCAACGGCCTCGACGACGGCGTGGCGCTGGGTCCGCTGGTCAACAAGGAGGGCCGCGACAAGGTGATCGAGCTGGTCGACGACGCCGTGAAGAAAGGTGCCAAGGTGCTGACCGGCGGCAAGACCGCGGACGGGCCCGGCTATTTTTATCCGGCGACCGTACTCGACAACGTGTCGAACGACGCCAAGATGCTCAACGAGGAAATCTTCGGCCCGGTGGCGTCGATCCAGACCTTCCAATCCGAGGATGAGGTCATCACCCGCGCCAACGACACCGAATACGGGCTCGTCGCCTACCTCTACACCAAGGATTTGAGCCGCGGCATGCGGGTCTCCGAGCAGCTCGACTTCGGCATGATCGGCTTGAACCGCGGCCTCGTCTCCGACCCGGCGGCGCCGTTCGGCGGCACCAAGCAAAGCGGCCTCGGCCGCGAAGGCGCGCACGAAGGCATGATGGAATTTCTGGAAACCCAATATGTTTCGGTGACCTGGTGAGCGAGCACGCGCAAACAGATCGGCAGCGTCTGATCGGCGCGTGGCGGCATATCGGCGCGACCATCGACGGCAAGCCGCGGCCGGGACAGGGCACCAATCCCAACGGCATCATCATCTACGACGCGCTGGGACATATGGCATGTCAGGTCATGCCCGATCGCGAAGTCGCCAAGGCGGGCGCCACGCCGACCGGCGAAGAGGCCAAGGCGGCGCTCGACGGCGTCGTCGCCTATTTCGGCACTTATACGGTCGATGAGCGCGCCCGCACCGTCACGCATCATCGCCGGGGTAGCGTGCAGCCCGGCGACAAAGGCGACGTCGTGCGCGGCTATGAATTTGCCGGCGACCGTTTGATTTTGCGTCCCCTCGGCTCCGCGATGGAAGTCGTTTGGGAACGGATCAAGTGAGGCGGCGCCGAGGATCGCGACAATGGACGTGCTGATGCCGCAGCTCGGCGAGACTGTCGCCGAGGGCAAGATTACCAAATGGTTCAAGAGCGCCGGCGACGCGGTGAAGCCGGGCGACAACCTGTTCGAGATCGAAACCGACAAAGTGTCGATGGAAGTGCCGTCGACCACGGCCGGCGTGCTTGCCGAAATCCGTGTCGCGGCCGGCGATGTCGCGCCGGTCGGCGCCATCGTTGCGGTGATTTCCGACAAGGCCGGCGTCACGGTCGGCGCGCCATCAAGCCCGGTCGCCGCCCGCACGTCATTACCACCCGCGCCAGCGCGGCCGGTCGCGGCGGCGGCCCCCGCGGCAGTTGCCGCCAGTCCCGCTACAGCACCGACGGCAATCAAGCTCGATCCGTTCTTTGAAGTGCGCACGCCGGAACGCAACTACGGCGCCGCGCGATTGCCGGGCGGCACCACGGTCACGCCTCTGGCGCGGCGGCTCGCCGCCGAAGCCGGCATCGACCTGTCGCGGGTGCGGGGCTCCGGACCGCACGGTCGCGTTGTCGCGCGCGACATCGACAGTATGCCGCGGCCCACGGCCTCAGCATCAGGTCCGTCGGCCGATCAGGTGAAATCGCTCTACCCAACAGATGGCTACGAGGAAGTACCGCTCGATGCCATGCGCCGCACCATCGCGGCGCGCCTGACTCAGGCGGTGCAGACCGTCCCGCATTTCTTCCTGACCACGGATGTCGCCATCGACCGCTTGATCGCACTTCGCGAAGAGGCAAACGCGGCGGCGCCAAGAGACGACAGCGGCGACCCGGCATTCAAACTCTCTCTGAACGACTTCGTCATCCGGGCGCTGGCGCTGGCGCTGCAACGCGTCCCGGCCGCAAACGCCGCGTGGGCGGGCGACCGCATTCTGCGCTTCAAACATTCCGACATCGGCGTCGCGGTGGCGCTCGACGGCGGCCTGATTACGCCGCTGATCCGCGCGGCGGAGACAAAATCGCTCAGCACGATCTCGGCCGAGATGAAAGACCTGTCGGCGCGCGCCAAGGGCAGGAAGCTCGCGCCGGCCGAATATCAGGGCGGCTCGACGACGATTTCCAATCTCGGCATGTACGGCGTGCGCGAATTCGCGGCCATCATCAATCCGCCGCATGCCACAATTCTCGCGGTGGGCGCGGCGCGGCGGCAGGCGGTGGAGAAAGAGGATGGTAGCGCGACCTTTGCAAGCCTCATGAGCGTCACGTTGTCCTGCGATCACCGCGTGGTCGATGGCGCGCTCGGCGCCGAGCTGCTGGCCGTTTTCAAGACGCTCATCGAAACGCCGGTCGGCATGCTTGTTTGAGTGAAGGACTGGGAATGACCACCGATAGGCGAGAAGTTGTGCTGATCGGACCGCTCAAGCCGGTGGTCGTCAAAGGCCTCGACGCAGCCTGCACGGTTTACAAAGTGGCGGACGCGAAGGACCGCGACGCCTATATCGGCGAACATGCGCATGTCCGCGCGATCGCGTGCAGCGACACGCGCGAGCTCATTCCCGGCGAACTCATGGCGCGCTTCCCGAATCTCGAAATCGTGTCGAGCTTCGGCGTCGGCTACGACCACTTGGACGTCAAATGGGCCGTCGCGCACAACGTCGTCCTGACCAACACGCCGAACGTGCTGACCGAAGAGGTGGCCGATACGGCAATCGGCCTCCTGCTTTGCACCGTCCGCGAGCTTCCCCAAGCGGAGCGCTTCCTGCGTTCCGGGAAGTGGATGCAAACGGGCTATCCGCTGAGCAAGGCTACGCTGCGCAACCGCACTGTCGGCATGGTGGGCATGGGCGCCATCGGCCAAGCCGTCGCCCGGCGGCTCGACGCTTTCGGCGTGCCGGTCGTCTATCACACCCGCCAGCGACGTCCCGAACTCGGCTATCCGCATTACCCGAGCCTGATGGCGATGGCGCGCGCCGTCGATGTGCTCCTCGTCATCGTGCCGGGCGGCGCGGCGACGCGAAACATGATCGATGCCGAAGTGCTGGATGCGCTTGGTCCCGACGGCATCCTGATCAACATGGCGCGCGGCTCGGTTGTCGACGAGCCGGCGCTGATCAAGGCGCTCAAAGAGCGGCGCATTCTGGCGGCAGGACTCGACGTCTACGTCAACGAGCCCGATGTGCCGAAGGAACTGATCGAGCTGGAGAACGTCGTGCTGTTTCCTCATCTCGGCTCCGCATCCGTCCATACGCGCGAGAAGATGGACCAGCTCATCGTCGATAACATTCTCGCCTGGGCCGCCGGCCAGCCGCCGCTGACGCCGGTGCCGGAGACACCGTGGCGTTCCTGGCGCACGGCTTGATCGCCTTCGCCTCCCGGTGGCATGACGATGTCCCGTGAGCATGGTAGCGTCTTGGCGATGTATGAGCAGGTCATCATGGTGCGCAGCATCATCGCCATTGCGGCGATTGTCGCCAGCCTCTGCGGCGGTGCCGCGCGGTCGCAGGAGCCGCAGCCCGCCGGCGAGCCGGCAAAACCGGCGGGTAATCCCGCCGACGGCGTGGTCGGAAATTGGGAACTGTCCAACGCCGATCACGACAAGGCATGCCGCCTGGTCTTTCGTGCCGACGCCGGGCCCGGCGGCAACAAGCTCGACATCGACAAGAATTGTCCCAACATTTTCCCGTCGACCAAGGACATCGTCGCCTGGTCGGTCGACAATTACGGCAATTTGCGCTTGCTTGATGCCGGCGGTAACGCGGTGCTCGAACTCACTGAGGTCGAAAGCGGCATGTATGACGGCTTCCAGCCCGAAGAGGGCCGCTACATCTTGCAAGCTGCGGCGGCGACCCAGATCCATTCGGCCGACGAGATGATCGGCGATTGGGCGATCGTGCGCGGGACCGGCAAGCCGATCTGCATCGTGACGCTTGCGAATACGGCAGCGCCCGCAGGCAGCGACAATCTGGCGCTGAAGATCAGGCCCGGCTGCGATCCGATGGTCAGCCGCTTCGGCCCAACGTCCTGGCACATGGGCAACGGCGAATTGGTGCTGCTGGCGCCGCGCGGACAGACCTGGCACTTCGAGGAAAACGATGCCAACACCTGGCAGCGCCTGCCGGAAAGCGCAGATCCGATCCTGCTGGTGCGGCAGTGATAGCCTGATCGAGCCCATGCCGCGCACCGGGACAACACACAAGAGGTTTCTCTGGCTGGCGCTCTGCGCGCTGACAGCCGCGATCGCCACTCCTCATGCGGCCGCTGCGGATGCGGTCTCCGATTTCTACAGCCATAGGACCGTGACGCTGATCGTCGGCTTCCCGCCCGGGGGCGGCTACGACACCTATGTGCGCATGCTCTCTCGCTATTACGGACGTTTCATCCCGGGCAATCCCTCGGTCGTACCATCCAACCTGCCCGGCGCGGGCTCGATGAATGCGGCCAATCACATCTTCAACAACGACACCAACGACGGGACCGTGCTGGGCATGTTCGCCTCCTCGGCGGTGATGGAGCCGCTGCTCGGCAACAAGGCGGCGTTGTTCGATCCGACGAAGTTCAGCTGGATCGGCAGCATGTCGCAGGACGTCGCCTATTGCGGCGTGTGGCAAACACCCGGCGCCGCGGCGACGTTCGACGAGATGCTGCACAAGGAGACGATCTTTGGCGGCGGCGCGCCGGCGGCGATCACCTATCAGTATCCTTTGATTCTCAAGAACGTGCTCGGCGCCCAAATCCGCGTCATCCCAGGCTACGCGGGAACGCGCGACATCGACCTCGCCATGCACCGCGGCGAGGTCAACGGCGAGTGCGGACTCTACGGATCGTCGATCAAGGCGCAATTCGCAGACGACGTGAAAGCGGGACGCTTGAAACTCGTGATTCAGATGGGGCCGCGGAAGTCGAACGAGTTCGGCGACATTCCGAGCGTCTATGATTATGCCAAAACCGACGACGATCGCGCCGTGCTCGACGTACATTTCAAGCAGCTCGTGCTGGGCCGACCGGTGGCCGGGCCGCCGGGAATTGCAGCGGACCGCCTTGCGGCCTTGCGTGACGCGTTCGCGGCAACCATGAAGGACAAGGATTTCCTTGCGGAGGCGAACAAGGTCGGCCTCGACATCAGTCCCGCGACCGCGGACGAGGTCCAAGAACTCCTGAAGCACTTCGCGGCATTTTCGCCCGCGGTCTTCGAAAAGGCTCGGCAGGCCATCGGCCGGTGAGCGAAAAATCCTCGACCAAATTCGACAGAAAGCAGATCAGGCGGAATGACAGAGCGGTATCAGGTCATTGTTGTTGGCGGCGGGCCTGTTGGCGTGGCGCTGGCGGTGGAACTCGGCATTCGTGGGATATCGTGTGCGCTGGTCGAGCGCCGGCTCGAGCCGCAGCTCATTCCCAAGGGGCAGAACCTGACTCAGCGTTCGATGGAGCACTTCCATTTCTGGGGCGTTGCCGACGAAGTACGGGCCGCGCGCATGCTGCCGCCCGAATATCCGATGAGCGGAATTGTCTCCTACCGCGACCTGAATAACGAGTACTGGTACGCGCCGCCGCTGCGCGAGATCGTCAATTCATATTACTTCGAGAAGAACGAACGGCTGCCGCAATATCTCGGCGAATTC
>DATJYT010000436.1:0-6456 GCA_035499475.1 Xanthobacteraceae bacterium
TCGAGATCGATCTGCGAGCACAGGCCGAGCGTCACCGGATCGAGCGGCGTCAGGCTCGCCGAATTCCAATGGGTGCGGTCGCGGATCGCCTGGATGGTCGACTTGGTGGTGCCGACGAGCCGCATGATCTGGCTGTCCTTGAGCTCGGGATGGTTGCGCACCAGCCACAGGATGGCGTTCGGGCGGTCCTGGCGGCGCGAAACCGGCGTATAGCGCGGGCCCTTCTTGGGCTTGGCTTCCGGCAGGCGCACCTTCGGCTCGGAAATGTGCAGCTTGTGGTTCGGATCGGCCTCGGCGGCGGCGATCTCCTCGCGCGTCAACTGGCCGGTGAGAACCGGGTCGAGCCCCTTGATGCCTTGCGCGGCGTCGCCATCGGCAATGGCCTTCACTTCCAACGGATGCAGGTTGCAGAGCTGCGCAATCTGATCGAAGGACAGCGAGGTATTGTCGACGAGCCATACGGCCGTCGCTTTGGGCATCAGCGGCAGGGTCGCCATGGGTAAATCTCCTCTGCGCTTCGCCCGCCCGTCGGGGCGAAGCCACTCACGTCATCAAGGATGACTGGAAAAGCGAACGGAATATAGGCGGCGCAATACCCAGGCGCAACTGCTGCTTGGCGGGCCGCCGCGCGAGCCGTATAATCGCGCAAAATCGAGTTCCAGGGCCGGTTTTTGAGGCCGCAAGAGGATCGACGATGAACAAGATTTTCACGCCCGAGGAAAGCCTTCCCGCAGCGCAAATCGTTACGGTTTTGAGCCCTCTCGGCACGCCGCCGAAGATCAATAGGAAGCAGCCCGCAGCCCGCCTCGAAAGCCTCGACGGCAAGACGATCTATCTGGTCGATTGCCGGTTCGACGATTCGATCGAATTGCTGAAGCAGGTTCAGGCCTGGTTCGTAGCGCACATGCCGAGCGTGAAGACCAAGATCGTGTCGCTGTCGGCGACTTATCAAAAGGACGATCCGAAGACCTGGAACGAGATCAAACAGAACGGCGACGCCGCCATTATCGGCGTTGGCCATTGCAGCAATTGCGCGCCGGCCGTCTCCACGCATGCGATCACGCTCGAGACCAAATACGGCGTGCCGACGGTCGCCTTGCACACCGACAAGTTCGACAAGGTGGTGGCGTCGGTCACCAAGATGGCGGGCCTGCCCGAAGCGCCGCGCGCCTTCGTGCCGCAGCCGGTGATGGGCAAGACCGCGCAAGAGCTTGCCGCCTATGTCAACGGCAACGACCCGATCACCGGCCGGCCGGTGATGCAGGAGGTGGTCCAGGCGCTGACCACGGCGCTCGGCGGCGTTCATGCCGGGCACTGAGGCGCCGGTCGTCGAGTCCATCGGACCGGACACCGAGGACAATCTCCAGAAACTGTTCCTCGACAACAACTGGACCGACAAGCTGCCCGTCGTGCTGCCGACGCGCGCGCGGGTCGATGCCATGCTCAAGGGCACCAGCCACGCGCCGGACGAGATCGTCGGCCACATGCAGCCGGTCGAGTTCCGCGCCGCCTGGGAATTCACCGTCGAGCAGGTCGCCGTCAACGCGGTGATGGCGGGCGCGCGGCCGGATTATTTTCCGGTGATCCTCGCGCTTGCGGCATCCGAGCAATCGGCGCGCTCGTCGAGCTCGAGCTCGTCGGCGATGATGGTCGTGGTCAACGGCCCGATCCGCCACGAGATCGGCATGAACTGCGGCGTCGGCGCCATGGGACCCTACAACCACGCCAACGCCACCATCGGCCGCGCCTACGGATTGCTGTCGCAGAATCTTCAGGGCGGCTCGGTGCCGGGCGAGACCTATATGGGCTCGCAGGGCAACAGCTACGGCTACAACAACATCACGTTCGCCGAGAACGAGGAGAAGAATCCGTGGGAGCCTTTGCACGTGCAGAAGGGCTTCAAGGCGGACGATTCCACCGTGAGCGTGTTCTTCGGCTGCCGCTCGACGACGTTCTGTCTCGGGCTTCGCGAAAAATACTGGCGCGAGCACGTGCGCGACATGCTGGCCGGCATCGACGGCCATTCGCCGCCGTGCCTCCTGCTTGATCCGCTGACCGCGCGACAGTTCATCGACCGCGGCGGCTTCGACACCAAGCAGAAGCTCATCCGCTTCATCCACGAGACCGGCGAAATGCCGGCCGGCCGTTTTTGGGACCTTCAGCTCGTGCAGAACTACGTCTATCCATGGGCGACGTTCGGCCAGGAGCCGATGGCAACCTGGCTCAAGGCCAAGCCGGACGAACTCATCCGCATCTTTCCCGAGAACGAGATCAACGTCGTGGTGGTCGGCGGCGAAGCCAACGCCTATTGGCGGATCATGGGCGCAAAGCACCGCAAGACCGTCTCGGTCGATGCGTGGCGATAGAATGTGCCGGACCCCTTCATCCTGAGGTGCTCGCCGCTCCGCGCCAAGCACCTCAGGGTGACGGGAAGCAATCAGGGAGGGCGCGTGAGTACCGTCAGGAATATCTGGTCGATCGCCGCGTTCGTGTTTGCACTCATCGCCGCACACCCGTCCCAAGCGCAAACAGCGGATTTCCCCAACCGCCCGGTGCGGCTCGTCGTGCCGTACGCTCCCGGCGGCGGGGTCGATATCGTGGCCCGACTGATCGCGCCGAAGCTTTCCGAAACCTGGGGCCAGTCCGTCATCATCGACAACAAGGCGGGCGCGAGCGGCGCGCTCGCCAGCGAGTATGTCGCGCATCAGGCGGCCGACGGATACACGCTGCTGATCGGCGTCATCGGCACGCATGCCATCGCCCAATATCTCAACAGCAAATTGACCTACGATCCGGTGCGCGATTTCGCCGGCGTCACGGCGCTGGTCTATTCGCCGGTGATCTGCCTGGTCGCGCCGTCGTCGCCGTTCCACACCATGAAGGACCTGGTCGAATTCGCGAAGAAGAATCCGGTGCCGTTCGGCAGTCCGGGCGCGGGCTCGCAGGCGCACCTGATGGGCGAGACGTTCAACCTGCAATACGGCACGCAGTTTCAGCACGTGTCTTATCGCGGCGTCGCCCCGGCCATGCAGGACCTCATCGGCGGCCACATCCCCGTCGTGTTCGGCGAGATGGGCTCGTCGAAACCGCTCGTCACCTCGGGGCAATTGCGGGCGCTCGCGGTCACCGGCACCAAGCGGAACTCGAGCGTGCCCGACGTGCCGACGCTGACGGAAGCCGGCTATTCCGGCTTCGAGGTCAATAGCTGGTTCGCTTTGTTCGCGCCGGCGGCGACGCCGAAGCCGATCGTCGCCAAGATTGCCGCCGACGTGACCAAGGTGGTGCGCAGCCCGGAGGTCAGCGCGCGGCTGATGGCGGACGGCTGGGAAGCCGGCGGCGGCACGCCGGAAGAGTTCACCAAGTTCTGGCTGAGCACGGCCGAACAATTCCGTCACGTCATCGAAGAACGTCACATCACCATCGAATAGGGAAGCCGCATGCCGCAACCACTCGACGGAAAAGTCGCCATCGTCACCGGCGCGGGCCGCGGTCTCGGCCGGGTGATGACGCTTGCTCTGCTCGATGCCGGGGCGCGGGTGAGCGCCGTCGAACTCGACGCGCCCGCGCTGGGCGAGGTTACGAGCGCGGCGCGCGAGCGCAGTGCCGGCGAGCGGCTCCTCGATATCGCCGCCGACACGACCACCGACGAGGCGGGGCCGCGGATCGTCGATGCCACGGCGAAGAAATTCGGCCGCGTCGATATTCTCCTCAACAATGCCGGCATCAATATCGGCCTGTTCCGCCCCGACGGCCATGGCATCGGCAAGTTCTGGGACGTGAAGCCGTCCGAGTTTCGCCGCATCATCGATGTCAATGTCGTCGGGACTTTCCTGATGACGCGCGCCGTGCTGCCGGTGATGCTGGCGCAGCATTGGGGCCGCATCATCAACGTGACGACAAGCCTCGACACCATGTGGCGCGGCGGCATGCAGCCTTATGGCGGCTCGAAGGCGGCGAACGAGGCGCATCTGCTCGCCTTCGCCCAGGAACTCGAGGGAACCGGCGTCACCGCCAACGTGCTGGTGCCGGGCGGCGCCGCCAATACGCGCATGGTGTCGAGCACCCAGTCGCCCGACCGGGCGAAGCTGATCCAGCCCGATGTCATGATCGCACCGCTCCTCTGGCTCTGCTCGAACGCGTCCGACGGCGTCACCGGCCGGCGCTTCATCGGCTCGCGCTGGGATGCGAAGCTGCCGGCCGTCGAAGCCGCGGCGAAGGCCGGCGCGCCGGCGGCGTGGCAGCAACTCGGCCGTCAGGCCGTCATGCCGTAGCGCGGGGAAGCGGCCATGGAATTCGGCTTCACCGAGGAACAAAATCTGCTGCGCGACAGCGTGCGCAAGCTGATGCAGAAACACGCGCCACCCGAATATGTGCGCAAGCACGATCGCGAGCGACGCTATCCCGAAGAGCTGTTCCAGGCTTTCGCCCAGGCCGGCCTGTTGGCGCTGCCGTTTCCCGAACAATATGGCGGCGCCGGCGGCAGCCTGATGGACATGGTCGTGGTCGCCGAGGAGATCGCGCGCGTCAGCGCCGACCTGGTGATGGCCTATAGCGGCAACATCTTTTGCGGGCTCAATCTCCTGCGCAAGGCGTCGGAGGAACAGAAGCGCTATTGGCTGCCGAAGCTCTTTGCCGGCGAGATCAAGTTCTCGATCTCGATGTCGGAGCCCGATGCCGGCTCCGACATCGGCGCCATGCGCACCACCGCGGTGCGCGACGGCAACCAATGGGTCATCGACGGCCAGAAAATCTGGGCCTCCATGGCCGGCGCCGACAACAACGTCATCAATCTTTACGTCAAGACCGATCCCAAGGCGCATTACCGGCAAGGCCTGTCGCTCTTCCTGGTCGACAAGGACACGCCCGGGCTGACGCTGCGCAAGCTCGACATGCTCGGCCGCCGCGCCACCGGCACCTACGAACTCACCTTCGACAAGGTGCGCGTGCCGCCCGACCGCCTGGTCGGCGGCGAGAACAAAGGCTGGGACGTCGTGCTCGCCGGCCTGCAGGTCGAGCGCGCCGCGTCCTCGGCCGGCAATGTCGGTGCGGCGCAGGGCGTCGTCGATCTCGCCGTGCAATACGCCAAGGACAGAAAGCAGTTCGGCCGCCCGATCGGCAGCAACCAGGCGCTCGCCCACATGCTCGCCGACATGCAGACCGAGGTCGAGGCCGCGCGCACCTTGATGTGGCGCGCCGCCTGGATGGTCTCGACCGGCCAGGACGCGCTGCGCGAGATCACCATGGCGAAGCTCTTCACCTCGGAGACCTACGTGAAGATCGCGAGCCAGGGCATGCAGGTGCTCGGCGGCTTCGGCTACAGCGAAGAGTTCGACATGGAACGCCACTTCCGCGATTCCCGCGCCGCGACGATCGCGGCCGGCACCTCGCAGATTCAGCGCAACCTCATCGCCAATCTGATGGGGCTCAAGGTGCAATGACGGCGTGGAACGGCGACTGGGCCTGGAGCGTGCCATTGATCGTGCTCACCGTGCTCATTCACGTCGCGGGGTTGGGCCTGTTCAACGTTAAAATGGTTCAAGTCCTGACGGCCGTGAAAGGCCACCGTCATTTCTTCTACGCATTCGCGCTCGGCATCGCGGCCACCACGATCTGGGCCATTCTGTTGCACGCCATCGAAGCGGGCCTTTGGGCCGCCGCCTACCGGCTGCTCGGCGCGCTGCCCGACGGCAAATCGGCGCTGCTCTATTCGCTGAGCGCGATCACGACCTATGGCCACTCGGAAATTTTTCTGGCCGAGCATTGGCGGCTCATGGGCGCACTCGAAGCTCTGAACGGGATCATCCTGATCGGCCTGACCACGGCCCTCATGTACGGCTTGATCCAACGGGTTTGGCCGGTCGAAACCAGGGCATTGCCCCCGATGCCGTGGTCGAAGCGCGAAAACATGTGACGAGACTTTCCCGTTGGCGCGAAGCCATATTGGTTTCCATCTTTCTCCGGCGGCTCGCAAAGTCTTCTCCTCTCCCGCAAGGACAAAGACATCACGCTTCTCGCGACGCCGTTCGCGCCCGAGTTTTGCCAAGCCATTGCGACGAACGAACGTCAGAGCCCGATCTTCGTCAGATGGTGCCGGCGGTGGCGGCCGGCGATCATCACGACCGAGCCTCTGCAGCTACGAAAGGGAAGGAGGCGGAACGCCGGCAGACGCAGATTGTACCGCCGCATCCTGCGATGCGGCGCTGCCCCGATCCGGGGGCAGCACGCCTGTCGGCGTTCCACCACGGCTCTTGCCAAGGAGAGTGTTCCATCCCCAAGGCGCGGCTGCGGGCCAGGCTTCCTGGGCCATGGCGCTCAACGCGCGGGCTTGCCCGCACGCCATACCCGCTTGCAGCGAGACACCTCGCGCGCCGGTCATAGTGCCGACGGGCATGATGCCCGAGCCGCCCGGGAGCAGCAGTGACGAGCCGCCGCCCGCGGGCACCGCACTCGCTCCAT
>DATJYT010000437.1:0-5828 GCA_035499475.1 Xanthobacteraceae bacterium
AGCGACAGATTGGAGGATGTCAGCGGCGCGACCGACTGGGAAATGTCGGCAGGGTTCATGGGACGTCCTTTCAGCGGCCCGGCCGGAAAGGCTTCAAACGCGAAGCCCGATGCGCGGCCGAAACCGGGGCCAAAACCTGGACCATGACCGAAGCGGCGCATGCTCGCTGGGACCAAAAGGGGCATACGGGCCGCCGCTTCGCGCGCGCCGACCAAGACCCTAAATTTCGCGAGGACCCGAGCCGGACCCGCCACCGGCGCATCCGAAATCGTCGCCAAACTTGTCCAAACTAGGGCGCAACACCGGTCGTTAGAGGCTCACGAAGCCTCAGCCATGCTTAACGGGACGTTAAAGTCGACCGGCGGGCGAAGGGCGCGAAATGCCACGCGGGGCAAACGTAAACGGCCGCCCGCGGCGGAGCGGGCGGCCGGGCCGATAAGGATTGGTCGCTTTCAGGTCTGCGGCTGCGGGCCGCTGTCCTGGGGGCGATTGTCTTGAGGTCGATTGCGGCGTTCGGCCATGAACTGGTCGAACTCGGTCTTGTCCTTGGCGAAGCGCAGGCGATTCAGGAATTCGCGGAATTCCTGCTGCTCTTCTTCGAGGCGCCGCAGCGTCTCGCTGCGATAATCGTCGAAGGCGCGGTTGCCGCTCGAACGCGGCGTACCCCACCAGTCGCCGCCGCTGCGGACGCTGTCCATCTTAGTGCGCACGCGATCCACTTTCTCTTGCATACGCTGGATCTTGTTTTCCCAGCGGCTCATGCCGTGATGATTCCAGCAACCCATTCGTCCGCTCCCGATGATGACGGCGAGGACCACAAGCCCCAACGGCCACCACGCGATGAAGCCCAAAATCATCAACACGATCCAGAACGGGTGGAACATGGCTACGATAGGCATGGCAGACCTCGCAGTGTGAATGTAAATAACATTTACATCACCAATTTTGGTTGTCAAGTGGTGCTTTGAGATTTCCAGAATCGAAATGGGGGTGAGGTGCGATCCGTCCAGCGGAGCCAAGCAAGCCTATTCGCCACGGGCATCAGGCACGCCAAGCCCCTTGAGATAAACAAGCACGCCAGCTTCCAGCAGTTCCTCGGGCGACACTGGAATAGTCCGCTTTGCGTCATCACCGCGCCCGAACAGCGAGGCGACCCCGTGCGACATCGCCCAGATATGCAGCGCCAGCATCAAGGCCGGCGGCCGAGCCTTCGGCGGCATTTCAGAGCAAAGTTTCTCGGCCGCGCCGCGGAGCACGGCAAAGGCTCGATCTCCCGCCGCTCGCAAGTCCGGGCTGGTGTCGGGGGCGATACCGGCCTCGAACATCGCCGAGTAGTAGGCTTGCTCATCACGCGCGAAGGCCAGATAGGCTTTGCCGAGCCGGTCGAGGGCGGCAAAAGCATTTGGGCGGCCGTCGTCCCAGGCCCGCGCAAGCACCGCCTCGAACTGCTCGAAGCCGCGTTGCGCCACCTGCGCCATCAATTCATCACGGTCGCGGAAGTGGCGATAGGGCGCCGCCGGACTGACGCCGGCCCACCGCGCCGCTTCGGCGAAAGTAAAGCCCGCAGGCCCCTTCTTCGCGATCAGATCGAGCGCGGCGCGGATCAGCGCCTCGCGGAGGTTGCCGTGGTGATAACCGCGCGGCCCGCCGCCTTCTTTCGACCAGCTCATGTAAATAGCCTTTACATCATGCGCGCGGTCGCGTCGATGATGTCACGTTTCGCTTACTTCCTTCGGCGACCCGGCGCGGCCAACGGCAAGTCGCCAAACAGGGTCGGACCGCCCGGTTGCGCCCCCTCGATTGAGAGGAGGCGAAGCTTGGTGCGCACGCCGCCCGGCGCGGAAAACCCTCCGGTCTTGCCGCCCGCGGCGAGCACGCGGTGGCAGGGCACGATGATGGGACAGGGATTTTGCGAAAGCGCCTCGGCAACTTCGCGCGCCAGCGTGCGATCACCCAACCGCGTGGCAATCTCACCGTAGGTCAACGTCTCGCCAACGCCGATGCCGCGCGCAACCTCATACACACGGCGATGAAAATCCGGCACGCGCTCAAGATCGACCGCGATATGGCTGAGACTTCGCCGCTCGCCATTCAGGAGAGCGGCAATATCGTCGATGCCACGCCGCACATGGGCCGGCGGCGTTTCTTCTTTCGCCCCCGGGTAACGGCGTTGAACATGGCTGCGCGTCGCAGTTTCGCTGCGATCATGAAGCTGCACGCCGACAATGCCGCGCGCGCTCCATACGATGCCGCAACAGCCGACAGCCGTATCGAACAGGGCGAATCCAAGCGTTGCTTCCATGCGAGGAAATATAATGCCCGGCAGCCTGGCGCACGACCCGATTTCAGGAAAGCGCCGCGTCCTGGTCGGCCTTCATGGCGACGCGCAGCGGCTTGGGGATCGGCCGCGCCCGCCCGCCGCTGATGAAGGCGACGCGCACGTGGGCCTCCACCAGGAGCTCGTCGCCGCGCATGACCTTCTGATGAACGATAGCCGAGGCGCCTTTGACCTCGCGCGGCGCGGTGACGATCTCGAGCACGTCGTTCATGCGCGCGGGCTTGAGGAAGTCGATATTCATCGAGCGCACCACGAAGGCAAAGCCAGGTGCCTCCTTTTCGGTTTCCTCGAACAAGGCGCGGTGATCGACCCCGAGAAGGCGCAGATAGTTGGTCCGCCCCCGCTCCATGTAGCGCAGGTAATTGGCGTGATAGACGATGCCGGTGAAATCAGTGTCCTCGTAATAAACGCGAACCGCCATGACGTGACGGCCGCCGCGTATTTCGCCATCGAGCGAGACCGTCCGCGGATCGCTCATCGGTGAAACTCTTCTTCGACGTCCATGCGTCCGTCGATTACGCGCACAACGACAATTCGATCGGTTTCCACCATGTAGAAGATCAAGTGGAGGCCGACAACGAGACAGCGAAGACCCTCTGCCAAACTGGAGCGTGATCCCCAAACGCTACTTGAGCGGCAGCGTACGCGCCCTGTGAAGAAATTCCTTAAAATTCCACTCGGAAACGCGCGCGGCCTCCAAATCTTCGACTCCCTCGTCAATCCGCTCTTTAAGGAGGCGAAATTTTTCGGCCTGTTCGATGAGATAGGCAACGGCGGACTCCCGCACGTCTTCAGGAAGAAGATCGAGCGCCGCTGCAACCTTCTGCGTGGCGTGACAAGGCGGCGACGTCACTCTCTCCGGCGTCGCGCGTGCCTCCAGGCTGCATGAATGCGCTGGTACCGCGCTTGCGCACCAGCAGCGCGCGGCCGTCGTCGCAGACCAGCGCCGCGACAATGCTGATGACGCTTTCGTTCATTCATCGTCTCCGGGAAATAGCCCAAACTGCACCGAATCGCGCGCCGGTTCGGGAAGGCCGAGATGGCGAAAACCGTGCGCCGTGATCAACCGCCCGCGCGGCGTGCGCTGCAAGAGCCCGCACTGGATCAGATAGGGCTCGATGATGTCCTCGATGGCGTCGCGCGGCTCCGACAAAGCGGCCGCGAGCGTCTCGACGCCGACCGGGCCGCCGCCGTAGCTCATCGCGATGGTGGTGAGGTAGCGCCGGTCCATGGCGTCGAGGCCTGCGGCATCGACTTCGAGAGCGGCGAGCGCGTTGTCGGCAACGGCGCGGTCGATCGCGGCTGCGCCGGCGACCGAGGCGAAATCGCGCACGCGGCGCAGCAGCCGTCCGGCGATGCGCGGCGTGCCGCGGGCGCGGCGCGCGATCTCGTTGGCGCCGTCCGGCGTCACGCCGATGCCGAGCACGCGGGCGCCGCGGTTGACGATCAGCTCGAGTTCGGCCTCGGTGTAGAAATTAAGCCGCACCGGAATGCCGAAGCGGTCGCGCAGCGGATTGGTGAGAAGCCCGGCGCGAGTCGTCGCGCCGATCAAGGTGAACTTGGCGAGGTCGATCTTCACCGAGCGCGCCGCCGGTCCCTCGCCGATGATGAGATCGAGCTGAAAATCCTCCATCGCCGGATAGAGGATTTCCTCGACCGCCGGATTGAGCCGGTGAATCTCATCGATGAAGAGCACGTCGCGCTCCTCGAGATTGGTGAGCAGCGCGGCGAGGTCGCCGGCCTTGGCGATGACCGGCCCCGATGTGGCGCGGAAGTTGACGCCGAGCTCGCGCGCCACGATCTGCGCGAGCGTCGTCTTGCCGAGGCCGGGCGGACCGACGAACAGCACGTGATCGAGCGCCTCGCGCCGCGCGCGCGCGGCCTCGATGAAGACCGCGAGGTTCTTGCGCGCCTGCTCCTGGCCGATGAACTCCGCGAGCCGCTGCGGCCGCAGCGTCGCTTCCGCAGCGTCTTCCTCGCGGCGCTCGGCCGTGACCAATTCGCGTTTGGGACTGGTGCTCACCGCTCCGACCCGCGCGTATATTTGTTCGGCAGCAGATCGGCGATGGTGGTTACCATCGGGCCTGCCTTGCCATTCGGCACGATCACCCGCGCCTTCGGATCGTAGTCGAAGATCAGCTCGCGGCAGGCACCGCACGGCGACACCACCGTGACGGACTGATTTTTTTCGTAAGGCGCCGGGTGACGCACCGCGACGATGGTCTCGATCCCGGCGGCGCCCAGATCGACGAAGGCGCGGCCGAGCGCGACTGCCTCGGCGCAGACCGCCATGCGGCCGAGATAAGCGTCGAGGTTCACGCCGGTGAAGATTTTCCCCGTGCGCGTGCGCAGCGCCGCACCGACCTCCTGCCACTCGTCACGATAGCGTTTCTCGATCGCCGCCGTGGCCGCCGCGATCAGCTCCTTGTCGGCCTTGCCGAGCTTTGCCGGCCGTTTCACTTCGCCAATTCCTTCAAGCCGAGCCGGATCAAGGTCCGCACCTCCGCGCCGTCGCCGGCGCTGCGCGCGGCCGCCGCGATTGCCGCCGCGGCCTGCGGCTGCCCGTAGCCGAGATTGACCAGCGCCGAGACCGCGTCGGCGACCGGCTGCGGCGCCCGCTTCTCGTCGAGCGCGCCAGAGAGCCGCACCAGCGCCGGATCAATATGGGTATAGGCCGGCGCCTTGTCCTTGAGTTCGGTGACGATGCGCTCGGCGACCTTGGGGCCGACGCCCGGCGTGCGCGCCACCATCGCCTTGTCGCGCATGGCGATGGCGGAGGCGAGTTCGGCAGGTTTGAGGGTGCCGAGCACCGACAGCGCGACCTTGGCGCCGACGCCTTGCACGGTCTGCAGCAGCCTGAACCATTCACGCTCGAGATCGGTGAGGAAACCGAACAGACGAAGCTGATCCTCGCGCACGTAGGTTTCGATCGCGAGCGTCGCCGGCTCGCCGGGCCGCGGCAATTCCTGCAACGTGCGCGCCGAGCAGTGGACCAGATAGCCGACGCCATTGACGTCGAGGATGACGGCATCCTCGCCGTAGCTGTCGATCACGCCCTTAAGCTTGCCAATCATGCGCTGGCGACCCTGAGCACGACGCTTTGCCGATGGTGCGCATGCGTCACCGCAATGGCGAGTGCATCGGCGGCGTCATCGGATTGCGGATCGGCCTTCGGCAGCAGCACGCCGATCATCATTCGGACTTGCGTCTTGTCGCCGTGGCCGGCGCCGACAATGCTCTTCTTGACCAAATTCGGCGCATATTCGGCGACCGGGACGCCGGCTCTCGCCGGCACCACCATGGCGACGCCGCGGGCCTGCCCGAGCTTCAGCGTCGCCTTGGCGTCTTTGTTCACGAAAGTCACCTCAACCGCCGCCTCGTCCGGGCGGAATTCGTCGATAATGCGCATCAGTCCGTCATGGATGACGAGGAGCCGCGCTGCCAGCGAATCCCGATCGTTGGTGGCCACCGAGCCGCAGCCGAGAAAGCC
>DATJYT010000438.1:0-2293 GCA_035499475.1 Xanthobacteraceae bacterium
GGCTCGAGCGTATAGCCGCCGTCGAACGTGCCCGCCTTCATGGCGTTGACGTGCTGGCCCATGTCGAGCTGGTCGATGGTGTAGTCGCCTTCCTTGAGGCCGACCTTGGCGAGAATGCCTTTCGCGGTGTTGAGGTTCGCCGGGCCCGGCGCCGACATCAGCTTGAGACCCTTGAAATCGGCAAGCGTCTTGACCTTGTCGGCGAGGCCTTCGCGCACGACGAACTGCTCCATCTTGTAGGTTGAGTTCTGGCTGTGCATGGCGATGTACATGGCAACGCCCGGCTTCTTCACGTCGGCATTAAGGCCTTCGAGCGTCACCAGCACCGCGGAGACCTCGATCTGATTGGTCATCAGCGCCGCGACGTTCGGCGGGCCGCCCATCAGTACGGTCGTCTCTGGCTCGATATTAAGGTCCTTGAAGTAGCCGAGCCCGATGGCGACGAAATAAGGCAGCGACGAACTGATCGGGAATACGCCGACCTTCACCTTGTCCTGAGCGAAGGCTGGCGAGGAGGCCAGCAGAGCGGCACTCACCAGCGCCAGAACCAGGCCACGAAAAAATGCGGGAATGCTGCTCATCGTCATATCTCCGGGTTTGCCGCGAGCCGATTATTGCCGTCGCTGCGGCATTGGCTGCAAATTCTGTGCCGCCGTCAATCGCCGGCGTCGATGATGGCGATCACCGGGCCGCCACCCTGCGGGCCCTGATGCATCGCGTCAACGGAAACAAATACCGCCGGATCGCCGATCGCGGCCGCGGCGACGCCGCCGACGGCGGCCTTGGCATGACGGTGCCACGGCACATCGGAATCATCGAGCATGATCTGGCGCCGCGAGCGCAGCGTGCCGCGCCGGTCGGCCTCGCATTTGATGAAGCAGTTCACCAATCGGCCGCCGAGGTCTTCGGCGCGCGGGCGCGCCGGAAGCTCGAGGCCGGCGTTGCGGATGGCATCGTAAATGCCGTCGATATCGAGCGCGTCCTTCATGACCGAATGACCGATGCGATAGCGACCGCCGGCGCCGGGCTTGTTGCCGAGGAGCACGATCTGCGCCTGCGTCAGCTCGACGCCCGAAGAACAAGACGCGACCGAGGAATAAAGATCGAGGTTGTGGCAAATCTCCTGCGCCTTCGGCATGCCAACTTCGCCGAGCGCCACGGCGATGCCGAGCGCCGTCGTGCCGTTCGACACGCCCATGGAATTGTGCACCTCGCAGGCGACATCGTGGCCGCGCGAGGCGGCGTCCCGCACGCTTTCGATGGTGAGGAGCGGCGTCTTGGTCTGCACGTAATGAACGTCGGCGGGATTGTCTATTCCGGCATCGCCCATGGCGGCCTTCACGCCGGCGGCGACTTTTTCGACCATGGCAGGGCGGCCGATATCTTCCGGCAATAGTTCCGCGCTCATCGCCGTGCCGATGGCGAGACGCGATTTCGACGCAGGGCCGGTCGCATCGTTGCGCGCGAAGATCGTCGCATGCGGCGTGATGATCCCGTCGCAGCCGCCGGACCAGACCATCGGTATGCTCGCGACCTCGGCTTCCTTGCGGTGGCCGAGCTTCATCAGCACGCGGCGATAGGCTTGGTCAGCGAGGATGCGCGTGAAATCGTTGACGCCGCCATTGCCCTCGGTCTTGCCGATCACGGCGATCACCTGATCGGCGGTGAATTTGCCTTGCTTGATACAGGCCTCGAGCCCGGAGGCGTCCTGCACCGTCTTCAACTCGACCTTCGCGACTTCAATCGCCATGACGTGACATCCTCGTGTCTTGCCGCTTCAAGCCGAACGCGTCCACGGCTTGAATTCGCCGCGCAGCATTTTCTCAAAGCCCGCGCCGCGGTCGATGACCGGCCGCGCGCCTTTGCGCGGCGAGCGAAGTTGGTCGCGAAGGCGTACCGTCGCGTCGGAATCGATAGCGAGACTATCGGGGCCGGACGCGGCGATGAGCACGACACCATAATCCTCGCGCGCCGCCTCAAGCGACACGCGGCCCTCGAGTGCATCGCGTAGCACCAGATCGGGCTCGCGCTCGAGCGGATCGCCCCAGCCGCCGCCGCCCGTGGTGACGACGCGCACGATCTGGCCGGCGAGCACCGGCTCACCGTCAACGAGGCCGCCGAGATCGCGCGGCGCGCCCTCGATGTCGATCGTCACGCAGAACGGCCGGCCCGCCTTGCCGCCGTTGACGCCATAGCAGCCGAGCCGCACGCGATCGGCGGTGACGATGGTGCGGCAATCGACGAGCGCGCGATAATGCTTCTCATAGCCTAGACCGCCGCGGCGCTTGCCGGC
>DATJYT010000439.1:0-2613 GCA_035499475.1 Xanthobacteraceae bacterium
TGTTGTTCCGCCCGCAGGGCATTCTCGGCAGAAGATTGACATGATCGCCCGTCTTGCCGGTGGCGTGACGCCAAGGACGGCGATGCTCCTCATGCTCCTGCTTGCGGCTCTGCTCGCGGCGCCGTGGATCGTCAACGACTATCTGCTGACGGTCCTCATCGTCATTCTTTATTTCGCCTATACCGGGCAGGCCTGGAACATCATGATGGGATTTGCCGGGCAGCTTTCGCTCGGCCACGCCATCTATGTGGGCCTTGGCGCCTATGTTGCGGCCGTGTTGTTCACGCGCTTCGGCGTCGCGCCGTGGCTCGGATTTCTGGCCGCCATACCGGTCACCGCGGCTTGCGGCGCGGTCATCGGCTTTCTGGCGTTCCGCTTTGGCGTCGCCGGCGTCTATTTTGCCATCCTGACGATCGCCTTTGCCGAATTCGCCCGCATCGGCTTCGATCATCTCGACATCGTCAATGCGTCCGCGGGCCTGTTCCTGCCGGTCGCTCAATACGCGCACAACGACCTATGGCGCCTGCGCGGCAGTCCGACCATGTTCTACTACGTCATGCTCGCAGCGGCGCTCGCGGCCTTCATGCTCTGCCGCGCGCTGCTCAACAGCCGCATGGGCTATTTCTGGCTGGCGATCCGCGAGGACGAGCAGGCGGCGCGCGCCGCCGGCATCAATACGTTCAGGTACAAGATGTACGCCGTCATGATTTCCGCCGCCGTTACGTCCTTCGCCGGCGTGTTCTACGCGTTCTTTTACAACAACCTTTTTCCCGAGCAGGTTTTCAACATCTCGCGCTCGATCGAGATGATTTTGGGACCCGTCATCGGCGGCATCGGCACCTTGTTCGGCCCCGTCCTCGGCGCCTTCGTGCTCACCGGACTTGCTGAATCGGTCAATTCCGCAATGCTCGCGCTCGGCTTCGATCTGCCCGGCGCCAAGCAGGTCTTCTACGGCATCTGCCTGCTCTTGGTCGTCGTGGCGCTGCCGGAGGGCGTGTGGCCGTGGCTGGCGCGGCGCATCGGCGTGGCGGAGGACAAGCCATGACGGTGCTGCTTTCGCTTCAGGGAGTCAGCAAGCGTTTCCGCGGCCTCGTGGCGGTCGATCATGTCTCGTTCGACGTGCCCGAAGGCACGATCTTCGGCGTGATCGGCCCGAACGGCGCCGGCAAGACCACTTTGTTCAACATGATCGCCGGGGCGATGGCGCCGAACGACGGGACCATCGTTTTTGCCGGCGAGCCGATCAACGGCCTGACGCCCGACGCGGTGTGCCGGCGCGGCATCGCACGCACGTTCCAGCTGGTGCGCCCGTTTCCGGCGCTGAGCGTCGAGGATAATGTCGTCGTCGGCGCCTTGCTGCATCGGCACGACGTCGGCGCGGCGCGCCAGCATGCGCGGGAACTGCTGCGCCGTCTCGACTTGTTCGACAAGCGCCGGCAAACCGCCTCGACCCTGACATTGCCGGACCGCAAGCGGCTCGAAGTCGCGCGCGCCTTGGCGACGCGGCCGCGGCTGTTGCTGCTCGACGAGGTGATGGCGGGCCTGCGGCCCACCGAAACCGATCGAATGGTGGCGATCCTCAAAGAACTCAACCGCGAAAGTGGATTGACGATTCTCCTGATCGAGCACGTGATGCGCGCCGTGATGGCGCTGGCGGCAACCGTCGTGGTGCTCGATCACGGCACCAGGATCGCGCAGGGTTCGCCGGAGACCGTGGTGCGCGATCCGGCGGTCGTGGAATCCTATCTCGGCGCCGAGGCGGTGTGATGCTGCGGGTCGAAGAGCTCGACGTTTACTACGGCGACCTGCAGGCGCTCGACGGTGTGACGCTCGACGTTCCGGAAGGGGCGATTGTCGCGATCATCGGCGCCAACGGTGCCGGCAAGACGACGCTGATCAGGACGATTGCCGGCATGCTGCAACCGGGGCGCGGGCAAATTCTCTATCGCGAGCGGAATATCGCAAGCTGGCCGAGCTACCGCGTCTGCGATCTCGGCATCGGCCAGGTGGCCGAGGGCCGGCAAGTGTTTCCAAGCCTGTCGGTCGAAGAAAATCTCGATCTCGGCGCCATGCTGCCGCGCGCCCGCGCCGCGCGAACCAAAAACCGCGAGCGGGTGCTCGCAATGTTTCCGGTGCTCGCCGAGCGGTCGCGGCAGGCCGCCGGCACGCTGTCGGGCGGCGAGCAGCAAATGCTCGCCATCGGCCGCTGCCTCATGGGCGCGCCTGATCTCATCATGTTCGACGAACCTTCGCTCGGGCTCGCCCCCGCCGTCGTCCACACCGTGCTCGACGCCATCCGCGAGCTCAATCGCGGCGGCCTCACCTGCGTGCTGGTCGAGCAAAATGTGGCGCAGTCGCTCAAGCTCGCGAGCCACGCTTATGTTTTGGAAAACGGCCGGGTGACGCTTTCCGGCAGCGGCACCGCGCTGCTCGCCGACGACCGCGTGCGCAGCGCCTATCTGGGACTTTGACGCAGCTAAAAAGTCCGTCGCAGGCGCTCCATGATCTCGCCGAGCGCGGTGACCCGCGCGCCGAGTGGGGCACCCGGAAATGCCTGGCGCAGCCGGCACAACACGTCGGCCGCCGTCGGCGCCTCGATGTCGGCAAGTGCGA
>DATJYT010000440.1:0-4899 GCA_035499475.1 Xanthobacteraceae bacterium
TCGAACAGAAACTCGATGAGGAAGTTGCCGATGCCGGACGAAATGCCCTTCTTCACGTCGACGGTGGTCGGATGGTTGTTGGGATGAATGAGAACGGCGGCTGAATGGTCGTTGAGAATTCTGAACAGGGAATCGAACATCGGCTGGCCGAGATAGATGCCGTCATAGCTCGCGAGCAGGCCGACACCGTCGAGCTTCAACGCGCCGAGCGCGTGCAGCGCTTCTTCGCAGGCGCCGTCCATGTCCGGAATCGGCAAGGTCGCGTAAGCGCCCATGCGTCTTGCATTGTTGGCGACGAACTCGGCGCTTTCCTCGTTGACGCGGCGCGCCAGCGCACGCGCTTTCGCATTGTCGCCGTGGTGCGTGCCGGGCACCGACAGCGAATACACGCCCGCGGCGATGCCGTGCCGGTCCTGGAAATCGAGCGCCATCTGCGGCGACCAGTCGGGCGTGCGGATAATGGCGCCGAGATTTTGGATGGCGGCGCGGTAGGCCGGCGTGATCGAATGACAATGAACGTCGATGCGGCCCTCGCTCGTCGGCATGATGCGCACTCCTTACAAAAGACGGAATACGCTATGTCACATCACGTCGCCCATCACCACTTCGCCCTCGGCGGGCGGCCGCTCGTAGAATTCGGGGTTCATGCGGCTCGGCAGGCCTTCGCGCTTGAGTGTGGCTTCGAACTCCTTGCGGATCGCCGGATCCTCCTGGTGATAGCCGATGGCGCTGCCGCCTTTGCTCAGTTCGATGGCGCCATAATCCATGAGCTGCTCGCCCGGCACGCCGGGCTTGCGCGCGCGCTGGTTGTTCGGCCCGTGCCACGCCGTAATGCGCAAGCCTTCTTTGCCGATGCCGAAATGCTGATGATACCAGTCGCCGCTCATGGGCGCCGCAGAGACGAGGCCGACCGGCTCATAGTCCTGGCGCAGGATTTTATCGGCCTTGCCGTTTTGCCAGGGCGTGGTGCCGAGCACCTCCGGCCACGTATAAGTGTAGCCTTTGCCCTTGACGCAGACCAACACCGCGGCGGAGGCGTGCTTGTGCGCCTTCGAGTAGCGGCCGGTCTCGTGCTGGCCGATCCACAGATAGAAGCGGTTCTTCGCCATCGCCGGCTCGACGCGGCGATAGCCCGGCGAGCGGCGGTTATCGAGCGGCAGGTCGCAATTGACGATGTCGGGAATGAGATTGGTGCGCCGCATGGCGAGGCCGCGGATCGGATCGGGCTCGAGATCGTCGTTCGGTTTGAAGAAATCTTCAGCGCCCGAGAAGCGTTCGCTGAACGTATAAGGACAGTTGAAGATGAAATCGTAGTTGTCGAGCACGTTCATCACGTTCGGCGCGGTGGTGCCGCAGAGCAGCAACGCCGGCGAGCTCGCCGCATTGATGATGCGGTGATAGGCGTTGAGCGGGATCGTGAACAGCGAGCCCTTCTGCCATTCGAAGACGTGGCGCTTGGTCTGGCCCTCCTGCCACACTTCGGTGGTGCCGCGGCCTTCGACGACCAGAACAACCTTCTCGTAAAGATGGCGCTCCTCGTTGAGCGCGCCGGCGCCGGGCACTTCGACGACGTAGAGGCCCCACAAGCCCTCGGTGCCGAACAACTGAATGAACGAGCCGCGGCCGCCGAGGCGTTTCCACGGCACCAACGGCAAATCCTGCACCTTGCGCACGCCGATGCCGCGATAACACGGCACGCCTTCCGCCTCCATGAAACGGTCGTAGGGCAGCGGCTGGCGCTTGAACTTGCCGAAGCCGGCATTCTCACCCGCGGTCGGTTCGTGCCAATGGACTTGATCGGGTGTGTCGTGCATGGCGTTTCTCCCGTTGGCTCAGTTGGCCTTCCCGCCCGTGCCGCCCCCGGCAAGCAGTTGTCTCACATAGTCGAAAGTCGCCGGCGACGCGCCGGCCATTCCATCGAGGCTTTTGACCAGTTGATCGGCCGTCACCGGACTGATCTCGACACCAAGCGTCGCGGCGTCGGCAATATATTGCGGATCGCGATGCGCCGCCATGAAGGCCGTGCGCAACGCCGCGGCGCGGTCGGCTGGAATATCGGGCGGCGCCGCAAACGGCCGGGCCATGGTCAGGAGCGGCGTCTCGGTGAACTCGATCAGCGCACGGGCGGCATCGCTGGTGGCGAGTTCCCGCGCGGTCGGAACGTCGGGGAAATCCGGATGTCGGGTACGACGCGCGAAAGCAACCAACAGGCGAAAATCGCTGTCGGGCTTGAGCCAGCCCGGCCGCGTCGAACGGATCGCCGAGAGATCCGTGGTGCGGCCCATGACCTCGCCGCGTTCCATGGCGAGGAAGATCGCCGCGGTGTCGCGATAGCCGAGCACCTGCTTAATGTGAAGCCCGAGAGCATCACGGAGAATCTTCGGCACGTCGCCGCCGGTCGCGCCTTCAGCGGTGCCGCCAAGCAAAAGCTCAGGACCGCCGGGACGCCGCGCATCCTCGATCGTCTTCACCGGCGCGTCCTTGCGCACGATCAGCACATAGGCGTCATTGGCAAAGCTCGACGACGAGCCGAGCCAAGTGAACTTGCGCGGGTCGAATTGCACCGCAGGATTTTGGTCGAGCAGGCCGAGCAGCGGCATGTCGCGCGCCAGGAGCCCGATCGTCAGGCCGTCCTTCGGCGCGACATTGTAGAGATAGTTTGCCGCGCGCAGGCTGCCCGCTCCTGGCATGTTCTGCACGACGACGTTCGGATTGCCCGGAATGTATTTGCCGAAATGCCGCGCCAGGAGTCGTGCGAAGACATCGTAACCGCCGCCCGGGCCGTAGCCCACGATCAGGGTCAGGTCTTTGCCGCGATAAAAGTCGGCGACGCTGTCGGCGCGCGCCGAAGCCAGCGTCGCCACTGCAAGAAGCGCCGCCGCCGTCGCGAGCCATGTCCGACCGGGTTTCACGAGTGCGACCTGAGATCGCCAATCTACGCGCGAGCGATGAATGGCTCAAGCGGCGACGCCCGCCCGGGACGTCGCTTGGCTCCATCCAGGCTACTTCTGATCGAGCAGCTTCTTCATAGCGCCGCGCAATTCGGGCGGCGTGCCAGCCATGCGATCCATGGCGCGCACGACATCGCCGCCGCCGATCGGACTGATGTCGACTTTGAGCTTTGACGCCTCGTCGCGATATTGCGGATCACGATGCGCGGCGAGAAAGGCCGCTTCGAGCGCGGCGGCGCGGTCAGGCGGCAGACCCGGCGGCGCGGCGAACGGACGTGACAGGTAATAGGGAAGCTCGGCCAGTTCAATCAGCGCCCGCGATGCGTCGTTCGGCGCAAGTTCACGTGCCGTCGGCACGTCGGGAAAGTCGGGGTGCCGGGTGGCCCGCGCGAATTGCAACAGAACGCGCATATCGCCACCGGCCTCAAGCCATTGCGGATGCGCGGCGCGCACTGCCGACAAGCCGACCGTGCGTCCGTCGACCTCCTTGGCGTCGACCGCCATGAAGAGGACGCCGCTGTCGCGATAGCCGGTGACCAGTTTCATGTTGAGCCCGAGGAGGTCGCGCAAAATCACCGGCACATCGTTGCCGGACGCGCCCTCAGCCGTGCCGCCGATCACCATCGGCGCGCCACCGGGACGCCGGGCGTCCGCGATCGACTGCACCTTCGCATCCTTGCGCAACATAAGCAGATAGGCATCGTTGGCGTAACTCGACGACGAACCGAGCCAGGTGAATTTGCGCGGGTCGAACTGGACGTTGGGGTTGCCGCCGACGAGCGCGACCAGAACCATATCGCGGGCGAACAGGCCGAACGCGGTGCCGTCCTTGGGGGCGACCGAGTAGATATAATTTGCCGCGCGCAGGCTGCCGGCGCCCGGCATGTTCTGGACCACCACGTTCGGATTGCCGGGAATGTATTTGCCGATATGCCGCGCCAAGAGGCGGGCATAGGCGTCGTAGCCGCCGCCAGGCCCATTGCCGACAATCAAATCGACTTGCCGGCCGCGATAGAAATCGGCGACGTCGTCGGCGCGGGCCGACGCCAATGCCGCTGCCAAAAGCGCCATTGCGGCCGCTGCAATTCGCAATTGCTTGCACGCGCTCATCGATCCTTCCGAGAGGATGCCGTTGTGCGCTCACATATTAGTACATTCCCGATTGAACGCTTGACCACCTGCCACTTAGCGGAACAAGATACTGAAATCGCAGCAGTTTCTCATTATTCCAAAGTGAAACTGCAAGATTTTAGCCGGGCTCGTCCCGCCTAACGAGGCTCAGTTGAATGTAACATTATAACGTCGTATTCCCTCGGCAACGTGGGGGGCGGGGTGGATGTGCTGTGTGGGGGTGCGAACAGCACCGGACAGCTGAATGGGACGGCCTGAAATGCGGAATATTCGTCGCGCTTTGCGATCCGGTGAAAGTTGGATGTTTGGGCGGAATGGACGCATGTTTGCGGCTTTGGCCCTTCAATTCCTGATTTTGTCGTCGCTGGCCTTTCCGGCGCTGGCGCAAGGCACGCTCGCTCCACCACCGCCTCCAACTCCTGCTGCCACCGTGCCGGCGTCACCGACGGCGCCGGCCACGGCGCCCAATGCTGCGCCGGTCGCGGCGCCCCCCGCGGCTGCGCCGGTCGCGGCGCCCCCCGCGGCTGCGCCAGCGCCGACCATTCCATCTGCCGCTCCGAGCGCCAACTCGCCCGCGCCGGACATGGCCGCAGCGAAAACGGTTGCACCCAACCCCGCCTCCGATGCGCCTCCTGCGCAAAGCTCACCGCCCGTGCCGACGGGCCCGTCGTTCAGCCGCGCCGATCTGCCCCAAGACCTGTCGCCCTGGGGCATGTTCATGAATGCCGACATCGTCGTGAAGGCGGTAATCATCGGGCTCGCCTTCGCGTCGCTGGTGACATGGACGGTCTATGTCTCCAAAATGTTCGAGCTCAGC
>DATJYT010000441.1:0-7558 GCA_035499475.1 Xanthobacteraceae bacterium
TGTAGGGATGCGCCCAGTCGCCCTCGACGCCGAGGCGCTTGAATTCCGCGCGCTGCACGTCGATCCAGTGCGCCGCGAACGCGCGGCATTCCTTGCGGAATTCGATCAGCGCGGCGGGATCGGACAAGTCCGGCTTGGGCCTGCCCTTGGCGCGGTAGTTCTCCTCCTCGATCTTCCACTCGATCGGCAGGCCGTGGCAGTCCCATCCCGGCACGTAGTTCGAATCGAAGCCGAGCATCTGCTGGCTGCGCGTCACCACGTCCTTGAGGATCTTATTGAGGGCGTGGCCGATATGGATGTTGCCGTTGGCGTAAGGCGGCCCGTCGTGGAGGACGAAGCGCGGCTTTCCCTTGGCCGCCGCGCGCAGCCGTTGATAGAGGCCGAGTTCGCGCCAGCGCGCCAGGATTTCCGGCTCCTTCTGCGGCAGGCCGGCGCGCATCGGGAAATCGGTCTTCGGCAGGAACAGCGTCTCGCTGTAATCGCGCGCTTTGGTCGGCGTTTCGGTCATGGGGCGCCTTCGCTATGGCGCCGCCTTCTAACAAGCCGATTGCGGTGCGGAAAGGGTTTCTCCGCCTCCCACACTGAAGGGGGAACGGCGGGTCCGCGGCGGCGTTACCTCGACGGGGGCACAGGCGGGCACGGCGACGGAGCAAAACGGTGGAATATCTGCGAGCCAGGCGCGAGGTCCGCCACGCGCTGGTCATCAGCGACCCGCAGCCGGTCGACAGCGTCGAAAAGATGTGGATTTCCGCGGGTTCGGCCGCCACCATCGGCATATTCGTGCTGGCGTTCGGCGGCTTCCTTTATGTCGGCCGCACCATCCTGCTGCCGATCACGGCCGCGGCCGTCATCGCGCTGACCCTTGCGCCGCTGATCAAGGCAGCCGGGCGCCGCGGCATCTCGCCGTGGATCATGGCGATCCTCATCGTTGCCTGCTGCGTCGGGGCGCTCGCGGTCGCGGCCACCGCGCTCGCCGGGCCGGTCAGCGAGTGGATCGGCCGCGCACCCGAAATCGGCTCCATCATCAGGCAACGGCTTGCGGTGTTCGACGAGCCGCTGGCGGCGCTGCACCAGTTGGAAGGCACGCTGTTCGGCAGCGATGCGGCTTCGGCCGCCAATCCGCCTGCAAATGTGGTGCTGCCTGTCGTTGCCTTCGTGACGCCGGCCTTCGGCGAACTGCTCCTGTTTTTCGGCACGCTGATCTTCTTCCTGGTCGGTCAGATCGAGCTGCGCGGCAACCTTGTCGCGATGTTCAGCGAGCGCGACGCCAAGCTGCGCTTCCTGCGCATCGTAAGGGACATCGAAAAGAACCTCGCCGGTTACCTGACGGTGGTGACCTTCATCAACGCCGGGGTCGGCATCGTCGTCGGCATCGGCGCCTGGCTCATCGGCTTTCCGCAGCCGGCGATCTTCGGCCTGCTCGCCGCGCTGTTGAACTACGTGCCCTATGTCGGCCCCGCCATCATGGTGGTCGCCTTGTTCGGTGTCGGTCTCGTCACTTTCCCGTCGCTCGGCCACGCCTTGATCGCGCCCATTGGCCTCATCGCCCTTACGACGACCGAGGGCCATTTCATCACGCCGGCGATCGTCGGCCGCAGACTCACCCTGAACCCGCTCCTCGTCATCCTGGCATTGGCGTTCTGGACCTGGCTGTGGGGACCCTTCGGCGCCTTCCTTGCGGCGCCGCTCTCCATAGTCGCGCTCGTGATCGTCAATCACCTGTTTCCCCACGAAGACGTGAAGCTTCCCGACTGACGGAACTTTTTCGGGGAGGCGCGGCTTATCCGGACAATCCCGGCTTCCCGTTTACGGAGAACATGAATGACAACCGCGTCATCGATTTCGCAAAGCGCACGCGACACGGCAAAAGACGCACGCGACGGCGTGCGCGAGGTTCGCGGGGCCGCGCGCGAGGCGTCAGGCGATATTCAAAGCGATCTACAGGCGCTGCGCGACGATTTCGGCCGCCTCACCGAGCAAGTCGGAGAAATCCTTGCCGCCAAGGGCAATGCCGCGTGGCGGCGCGCGCGGTCGAGCGTCGATGGCGTAATGGCGGATGCGCAGGACAAAGGCCGCGAGGCCGCGGGCGCCATGCGCGAGGTTTCCGACAATTTCGTCGGGGCGATCGACGAATCGATCAAAGCGCGGCCCTACACCACGCTGGCGATCGTCGCCGGTCTCGGCTTCCTGTTCGGCGCCACTTGGCGCCGGTAAGGGATCGCGCGGCGCGGCACGCGGATCGCAGCCATGCTCAAGAGCTGGATGCACGACGTCTCTCTCGCGGTTCAGGCGCGCAGCGGTTTGAGCACCGCTTTCGGTGTTTGGGCCGGCATTGTGGCGCTGGCGGCCGTGAGCACGTTCGTGTTCCTCTGCGTCGCCGGGTACGATTGGCTCGCGCTCCAGTTCGGCGGGGTTTATGCCGGGCTGGTCATGGCCGGCATGTTTCTGCTTATCGCGCTCGTCGGAGCGGCGATCTGCGTGCAGGCCCGCCGCCGCGCCAGGGAGCGGGCGATCCTGGAACGCACCGCGCGGGCGCACGCACCGTCATGGCTCGCCGATCCCAGAATCCTGGCGACCGCCGTGCAGATCGGCCGCGAGCTTGGCTGGGAACGCATCGTTCCGGTCGCGCTGTTCGGCTTCGTCGCCGCGCAATGGGCGCGCGAGTACCGCCGCCGCCACAGCCAAACCGATCGCTGAACCGCTCACGCTTCAGATCGGCGGAAAGGCGTCCGGCACTCGCGCCAGGGCCGCGCGCGCGACGCGGCTATCGTCCTTCATCTGCCGCACCAGATCGTCGACCGAATTGAACACCGCTTCGTCGCGAATCCAATCGATGAAGGCGACATCGATCGTCTGGCCGTAAAGGTCGCCCGAGAAATCGAACAGGAAGGCCTCGAGCAGCACGGCGCCGCTGTCGAACATCGGCCGCCGGCCGAAACTGGCGACGCCGTCATGGCGGCGCCCGCCGGCCGCAACCCGCACGGCGTAGATGCCGTGACGCAATCCGCAGGCGGCGTCGAGGCGCAGATTCGCGGTGGGAAAGCCGAGTTCGCGGCCGCGCTTGTCGCCGTGAATGACGTCACCCGACACGAACCAGGGGAAACCGAGCAGCTCGGTCGCTTCCTTGAGATTTCCGGCCGCGAGCGCGTCGCGGATCGGGCCCGACGACACCGGGCGGCCGCTGTCCTCGAAGCGCGGCACCACCTCGACCGCGAAGCCGCGCTCTTCGCCCTCGGCCTTGAGGAAATCCGGCGAGCCCGCGCGGTTCATGCCGAAATGGAAGTTGAAGCCGATCACGGCACCGCTCACGGCGAAGCGGTCGACCAGGATGCGGGAGACGAACTGGTCCGCGGTGAGACTCGCGAGCGCCGCGTCAAAGGTGAGGACGATCGCGCCGTCGAGCCCGGTCGAGGCGAGGAGACGGAGCTTGGCGGCCTCGTCCGTCAGCCGGAACAGCGGCTCGCCCGGATTGAAGAAGGCTCGCGGGTGCGGCTCGAAGGTCAAGGCCGCGGCCGGCGCGCCGAGCGCCTTGGCGCGCGCCAGCGCCGTCCCGATCACGGCCCGATGGCCGCGATGGACGCCGTCGAAATTGCCGATGGCGACGACCGCGCCACGCAAGTCGCCGGCGGGCGCGCCGTCGCGCACGACGATAAAGTCTTTCGCCGTCATCCGGCCTTCAATGGTTAAGAAATTCCAGGCAAGGTTAGGTGCCGTCGCGCCGATGCCAAGTCAAGCATCGCCAAAGCTTGGCGTTTGTGCGGTGCACCTGCCGCCGATAATCTGGATTAACCTGATCTTCAATACCCATTGTTAGCCTTGCGGTGCGTCTGGGGTGGTGGCCCCTTGGGGACCCGGGCGTGCCAGGAGCAGAGCATGGCTCTCGATTCGTCAATGTCAGTGCTCGTGGTCGACGACTACAGCACCATGGTGCGCATCATCCGCAATCTGCTGCGGCAGCTCGGCTTCGAGGACGTCGACGAGGCCGGCGACGGCGCCACTGCGCTCGCCAAGATGAAAGAGAAGCGCTACGGCCTGGTCATCTCGGATTGGAATATGGAGCCGATGACGGGCTACGACCTCCTCCGCGAGGTTCGCGCCAATCCGCAGATCAACGAAACGCCGTTCATCATGGTCACGGCGGAATCGCGGACCGAGAACGTGATCGCGGCGAAGAAGGCCGGCGTGAACAACTACATCGTCAAGCCGTTCAACGCGCAGACGCTCAAGGCCAAGATCGAGGCCGTGTTTTCGCAGCCCGAACCCGCCGCCGAACCGGCGCCCCGCTGACGCTTCCCACCTCGTCCGCCCGTCACCACGCCAGCGCGCGCGTCACCGCGATCGGCGCAACGCCTGCGGCGCTGAAGACTTTGTCCAGCGCCGCGAGGTCGGGCGCGTGGCGTCCGCCGACTTCTTCGGCATGGATGCCGGAGGTGACGAAGACGCAATCCAGCCCGTACGCTTTGGCGCCCTTGAGATCGGTGCGCACGGAATCGCCGACGGCGAGCACGCGCTTGAGCGGCGGATCGGCGCCGCCGCGCCGCGCGGCGGCGGCCGCCAGCGCCGAGCGGTAGATCGGGGCGTGCGGCTTGCCGCAATAGAGCACCTCGCCGCCAAGCGCGGCGTAAGCGTCGGCCAACGCACCGGCGCAATAAACCAGCGCATCGCCGCGTTCGACCACGATATCGGGATTGGCGCAGACCATGAACAGCGCGCGCTCGCGCATGAGCGCCAGCATGCCGCGATAGTTCTCCGGCGTTTCGATGGTGTCATCGAACAGGCCCGAGCAGACCACGTAATCGGCGTCCTCGAGCGGCGCGAACGCCATATCGAGCCCCGAGAAGATCGGCAGATCGCGCTCCGGGCCGAGGTGGAACACCTTCTGGCCGCGCCTTGCCTCGACGATGCCGCGGGTGACGTCGCCCGAACTGGTAATCGCGTCATAGGCCTCGCGCGGCACCTTGAGCCGGCCAAGAATGCGCTCGACCGCCGCACCCGGGCGAGGTGCGTTGGTGACCAGGATCACCGTGCCGCCGGCGGAGCGAAAGCGCACCAGGGCGTCGCAGGCCGGCGCGAACGCGGCAACGCCGTTATGGACGACGCCCCAGACGTCGCAAAGAAGCACGTCGTAGTTGGACGCAAGCGGGGCGAAGCTTTCGATGAACTTGGGCAAGGCAACACCCTCATGTCATTACCAGTTAAGCGAAGCAATCCGGTTGAGCCCTGACAATAGGGATTGCTTCGTTGCTCGGCTGCTCGCAATGACGATGTGACGCTTGGTCAGCTTCGCACGGTGCCGACGCGGGCGAGTTGGGCGAGGACGCTGCGCACCGAGGGCACGGCATCGCTCTTCGCGGGTTCGTTCTTGACCGGCTCGGCCTTCGGCGGCTCCCGCGCCGGGTCCCTACCGGCATCCGGCGCCGGACCCTGCAGCGCTTCGGCCCGCACCGGCCGCGGCGGCGAGAACAGGAAGCCCTGGCCGAAGCGGACATCGTAGTCGAGCAGGTCGACGACCGTGGTTTCGCCCTCGATCCGATCGGCGATGAGGTCGATCCCGAAGCGGCCGAGCAGATCGGAGAAATCGGCGGGATGAATGTCGGCGGAGCTCGAGCCCATCCGGTTGAGCAACAGCGATGCCCGCGCCTTGATGAACCGGAAGCCGCGCTCGGTCAGTTCACGCGGCTCGACGCGCAGATCGACGAGATTGTCCATGGCGAAACGGAAGCCTCGCTCGGCCAGCGCGGCGAGGCTTTCGTGCTCGATCGGACCCATGGTGCGCACGGCGGCCTGGGTGAACTCGAACACCAGTGCCGGCGCGATGGCGCGGTTGGCGTCGATGAATTCGACGAATTGGGAAAATCCGCTGTCGGTGAGCGTCGCCGTGGAGAGATTGCAGAACAGGCCGATGTCGCGATTCTTGAGCAGCAGGCGCCGCACCACCTGCACGCAGCGCAGCACCGAAAGATTGTCGAGCTTCGGCATCAGGCCGCCGGCCTCGGCAAAGGGCAGAAAATCACCGGCGCTGACCAAGTCGCCGCCGTCGGCCTTGAGCCTCGACATCGCTTCGTAAAAGCGCACCTTGCGCTGCGGCAGCGTGACGATCGGTTGCAGGTAGAGATCGATCTTGCTGTCGGCGATCGCCCCCTTGATGAAGGCGATGATGCCGTCCTTGTCCAGATCGGCGAAGGCGGCGATCTTGCGCTCGGCTGGCGCAGGTGCAGGCGCCGAAGTCGACGAAGGCGCTGCCGGAGCGGCGGGAGCCGCTTTCGGTGCGGCGGACGGCTCGCGAGCCTTCGTCTTCTGCGCGATCAAGGCAAGGTCGTGCCCAGCGACTGAATCCGCGAGTTGCTTGACCAGCGTCGAAAGCTCTTCGATCTCGGCCGCAAGCGGGCGCGTGGTCGCCAGAGCCTTGTCGAGAACCGCCTCGGCCTTGGTCTCGATCGTGCCCAAGCGCCTGCTGGTCTCGGCCACTTGCCGCGCCAGGTCGGTGACGCCGCGCGACAGGTTGGCGATCTGATCGCTGACCTCGGCGCGATCGCGCGAACGGGCCGCGACGGCGTTATAGACGCCAAGGCCGGTGAGCGCCCCGAGCCCCACCAGCGACGATTCGGCGCCGGTGAGCCCGAACCGCAGATAGAGCACAAAGCCGAGCGAGCCGGCGATAAGCACCATGCAGACAGCAATGAAGATGGCGCTCATCCGCACCATGCGGAACCCCGTTTGCCTCACGCCGGACGACGGCCCTCGCAGGCCTGCACGAGCCCGCGCGCCCCCAAGAATGATTCGCGTCCGGAGTGTAGCAGTCTTCTCGGGGCGCCGCGGCTTCGCAAGTTCGCCCGCTAATCGCCCGCCCGGCGTGGTTAAACGCGGCGCGCCCTTCTATAAGGCCGGGGCCGAGCGGCGGCCGGTTCCGTGATCGGAAAGTGCATTGATGTCTGCGACAACCCCGACGGCCAGTTCCCCAGCGGCGCCCGGCGCGCTCAAGCCGTCGGGATTGATCGGCTGGATCGAGAGCCGGCCGCGGGCCGCGTTTGCGGCTTTCCTGGCGCTGCATTTCGCGATCTGGACCGCGCTGCCGACGTTCCTCTACGCCAACCTGCCGCTCGACCTCATCGAGGCCCTCACCTACGGCCGCGAGTGGCAACTCGGTTACGACAAGCTGCCGCCGTTGCCGTGGTGGCTGGTCGAGATCATGTATCGCGTCTTCGGCGTCGATGCCGCCTATTATGCGTTGGCGCAGATCGTCGTCATTGCGGGTTTTGTGGCGGTCTTTGCCACCGCGCGGCCACTGGTCGGCGCCGTCGGCGCGCTCGTTGCCGTGCTGATCATCGACGGCATGCACTATTTCCAGTACACGGCCGTGAAGTTCAATCACGATGTCATTCAACTGCCGTTCTGGGCCTTCGCCGGCTATGCCTTTCGCGCCGCCCTCAAGCACGGCCGCATCGGACACTGGCTGCTGCTCGGCTTCTGCTTCGGCGCCGCGCTGTGGGCGAAATATTTCGTTGTCGTCCTGGCGGCGCCCTATGCGCTGTTCTTGTTCCTCGATTGCGACGCGCGC
>DATJYT010000442.1:0-2230 GCA_035499475.1 Xanthobacteraceae bacterium
GGCTGCAAGCCTGGGCGCAAGGCAAGGCGCCGAAGGATTTGCCGCAGATTGCTCCCGGCGGAAAAGAGAAGGGCGGGCCGCGCGACGTATTCGCCTATGTGATCCACGAGGGCAAAGTCCGCGCGCCCGCGGGGGCGATGGCGCTGATCGAGCGGCTTCGCTAAAATGAAGCCCTTAAACCTGCCGGTACGGGACTCGCGATGAACGTCCAACTTCCCACGCAGATGGATAAGCCCACGTTTCTCGCTTGGCTGGACGGGGTTGAAGATCGTTACGAATTGGTCGGGGGGCGCGTCATCATGATGGTCCGCGCATCGCGGGCGCACGGGATCATTGTCATGAATCTCGCGTCCATGCTCCTCCGTCAACTTGATCGGCGGCAATGGACGGTTCTGGCGGAATTCGGCCTCGACGCCGGGCCGAGGACGCTGCGCTTTCCGGACATTCTGGTTGATCGCGCCAATGGCGCGCTTGGCGACTATACGGCGACCGCTCCGGCACTCGCGGTGGAAGTGCTTTCGCCCTCGACCGCCGCCATCGACCTCGGCGACAAGGCCGCCGAGTACCTGAAACTGCCGAGCCTCCAGGCCTATCTCGTTCTCGCGCAGGACGACGTCAAAGCGTGGGCTTGGGTGCGCGGCGCGCAAGGCTTCCCAACCGGACCGGACGTGATCGGGGGAAAAGACAGCAACATTCAGATCGCCGCGCTCGGGCTCGACCTGACAATGGCCGAGATCTATTCGGGCGTAGCGTCGGACTAGACTGGCGGCGGCTTGTCGCTTCTATCGGGAGCGACACGCGGCGTTGTCGCCACACAATTCTGCTATTTGAAGCTGATCAAATCCGTGCGGCTCAGCGTCGAGGCTCTCTCCTTCAGCGGCTCGTTCTCCTCATTCGCGCTGTTCTGATGCAGAATCTGGAACCGCCCAATGGCGATTTCGTAATCCGAGGCGTCCAGACTCGCATCGATCGGAACAACGACCGTATAGCCGCGCAACGTTGCGCCTACCGACGTATAGGTCACCGATCCGCTGACTTTCCAGCCGGTCAGGATCAGCGTCGTAATCCCTCTGGCCTTCAGCAGTTTGTCGAGATCGGTGTTGTAGAACCTGTCTTGCGCTTGACTTTCAATCTTGATGTCGCCGGGCGCCGGAAGAACTTCCGGCAGCCACTTCGACATCGTCGGCGCCCTGGTCCCGTATGCGACAGTGACGCCGGCCTTCCGCGCCCGCGCCAGCAGTGACACGATCGCCGGCACCATTCGCGTTTTGCAATTCGGTTGACGCGAGCAAATGGGATCGACGATGTCGAATATGAGCAGCGCCGTCGTCGCCGGATCAAGCGCGACCGGCACCGGATCCGGAGACGCCGGCATTTGCAGTGTCAGCAGAGGTTCGCTCATGGGACCGACCTGTAATTCCAACCCCAAAATGCCAACGGCCACGAACGACTGGGTGCGCGTACATCCGGCGTCACCCGTCGAAACCGTGGCCGTCCAACGGCGGAGCCCGAAGGCATCGACGCCGCTTCTAACTAGATAGGCGCTCCAGCCGTTTTATGCAAGACTGGCTTCGCCGCGGCGGCAAAAGCGGCGGCGGAACAAGGTTTTCACCTCGTTATTCCATCACTGCGGATCATTGACGCAAGTAACCGAACTCCGGGAGGCAATCATGACTCTGACACCGAGCGACGAGGCGAGCATCGCCGGCGCCATCCATGCGCATTGGAAGCTGTTTCTGATCGAGGGCATCATCCTGGTCCTGCTTGGCATTGCGGCGATCGTGGTGCCGCCGATCGCGACGCTGGCCTTCACCCTCATCATCGGCTGGCTGTTCCTGATCAGCGGCGTCGTCGGCCTCGTCACCACTTTCATGATGCGCAACGCGCCCGGATTCTGGTGGGCGCTGATCTCGGCGGTCATCGGCATCGCCGCGGGCGTCGTGCTGCTGCTGTGGCCGATCTCCGGCACCATCTCATTGACGCTGGTGCTGATCGCCTTCTTCGTGGTCGAAGGCATCGTCACCATCATGTACGCCATCGATCATCGCAGCCAGCTCTCCGGACGCTGGGGCTGGATGCTGGCGAGCGGCATCGTCGATCTCATCCTTGCCGGCATCATTTTCGCCGGCCTGCCGGGAACCGCGGCCTGGGCGCTCGGCCTTCTCGTCGGCATCAACCTGGTATTCGGCGGCACCGCGATGATCGGCATGGCGTTCGCGGCGAAAGAGGC
>DATJYT010000443.1:0-3637 GCA_035499475.1 Xanthobacteraceae bacterium
TGCGTCTGCTCGGGAGTCAGGTCCAGCGTGTACCAGCTCAAGCTCAGTATCCCGAGGAGGTAGAACAGCCTGAATGCGCCCAAAGGGATGGCTGCAAGCGTGAGATTGCGGACGCGCCAGGTGTTCGGATAAGGCGACGGCCGCGCCCGGTCCGCCGCGCGCGACATCGTCACGAAGTCGTTGGTGAGCATCGAAAGCGCCTGCAGAAGCGGCGTCAGAACGGCGTGTCCGGTAATGATCAGGCCCATGCCCAGCACAAGGAGCGTGACGCATTTGTTGACGAGGATCATCAGCGTGTAGGTCAGCACGCGCTGAAACGCCGATCTGCCCTCTTTGATGCAGGCAACGATGCCGCCAAGGCCCGGCTCCGTGAGCACGACGCCGGCGGCTGCTTTCGCCACGTCGGTCGCGGTCGACACCGCGATGCCCATTTGCGCCTGCCGCAAAGCCGGCGCGTCGTTGGCGCCGTCGCCGCACATGCCGACGGCGTGGCCCTGACGCTGGAACGCCTTGACCAATTGGAATTTCTGTTCCGGGAAAACGCCAGCGTATACGGCAAAATCATTGGGACCGACGCTCTCGGGAATTTCACCCGGCGGGCAGATCACTCCATCAAGACCGATCGCGTGAGCGACGGTTGCCGCGGTGGCAGCGGCGTCTCCGGTGACCATGACCGGGAGCACACCGAGCGTGCGCAATTCGGCCAGCAGTTGCGCCGAATCCGGACGCGGTGGATCGCCAAAGGCGATGAAGCCGATCAGTTCCAGCGATCCCGACGGTCCCGCAGCCACGGCAAGCGTCCGATATCCGGCGCGCGTCAGGGCGTCCAACTGGGCGGCCGCTTCCGCATTCATTGGTGCCCAGGGAGCAACGGCTGCCGGCGCGCCCTTGAGGATTCGAATCTCGCGGCCCCCGTCCATGGCGGTCGCCTCCGCCGTTTTGACGGCCGGATCGAAGGGCGTGAAACTGATGGCTGCCGGCGGCGCATTCTTCGACATTTTGCCGAGCCTCGCCATCTTTCGGATCGCAGCATCGATCGAATCCAGTCCGTCGGCGGAACTGGCCAGCACCGCGTAGCCCAGAACATCCGCCTCGCTGAATCCCGGCTTGAGCGGCCGAACAGCGCCGACCGTCAGCTCGTTCAATGTCAGCGTACCGGTCTTGTCCGAGCAGAGCACATCGATCGTGGCGGCCTCATGCAATGCCGACAGCCGCGTGAGCAGCACGCCTTTCATCGCCAGGGTCCTGGCGCCCAAGGCCGCCGCCAGCGTGAATGTTGCAGGCAGGGCAACCGGCACCGCCGACAACAGCGCCGTCAGGACCAGAAGCAGGATTTGCTGGGCGCTGATGCTGATGAAAAGCGCATAGGCCACAATTCCCGCCACGATGATGAAATTGATCACGGTGAGATTACCCACGACCGCCAACACCGCCTTCTGTTCGGCGCTCTCGACGCGGGCGACGCTCACCAGTTCGGCGGTGCGGCCGAAATAAGTCCGCGCTCCCGTGGCGACGACCTCCGCGATCGCTTCGCCGCGCCGGACGAGGCCGCCGGCGTAAATGGTCTTTCCGACTTCGGTCTCGACCGGAATCGATTCGCCGGTGAGCATCGACTGATCCACCAGCAAGGAGCCGCTGCTCAGCAGAACATCGGCGGGAACGACGTCACCCAGGCTGACTTGCACGATGTCTCCGGGAACGAGGTCAGCCGCCGGCAGGTCAACCCAGACGCCGTCGCGCTTGACGCGCGACTTCAGCGACAATCGCTGCTTGAGGAGCGCCAATGCGGCATCCGCCCGGCTTTCTTGAATCGCTGCGAGCGCCACGTTCACTATAAGCAACATCGCGATCAGCAAAGCCGGCAGCCGCTGGCCGATGGCGATCTGCAGCGCGACTGTCGCCTCGAGCATCCAAGGCACCGGCGCCCAGAAATGGCGCGCCAGCCTTTTGAGAGGGTGAGCCTGCTCCTCCGCGACCGCGTTAGGGCCGAATTCGACGCGTCGACGCTGTGCTTCCGCCGACGACAAGCCGGCCAAGGCGGATGGACCGTTTATTGCCATTCGTTCCAACATAGCACGCGGCACAATGCCAAGCTTGACAAGGATCGGAGCGGCCACTCAGTCTCGGAATCGAAAAAGCCCTCGTTGGATGATGACGAGGAGACCAGCAACAATGCAGGCGATGGTGCTGCACCGGCCGGGCGAGCCGCTCGAGCTCATCGAGCGGCCCGATCCGCAACCGGCTGACGGCGAGGTTCGAGTTCGCGTGGCGGCCTGCGGTGTCTGCCGGACGGACCTTCACGTCGTCGACGGCGAATTGCCGAACCCCAAGCTTCCCATCATTCCGGGCCATGAAATCGTCGGCAGGATCGACGCGGTCGGCCGCGGCGTGGAACGCCTCGCAAGCGGCATGCGCGTGGGCATCCCCTGGCTCGGCCGTACCTGCGGGCATTGCCGTTATTGCCGCAGCGGCCGGGAGAATCTGTGCGACAGCCCGCTGTTTACCGGCTATACGCGCGATGGCGGCTACGCCACCCATGTCATCGCCGACGCGCAGTACGTTTTTCCGCTTGCCGAGACGGGCGATGACGTGGCGGCGGCCCCTTTATTGTGCGCGGGCTTGATCGGCTGGCGTTCTCTCAAGATCGCCGGTGAAGGAAAAAAGCTCGGGCTTTACGGCTTCGGCGCCGCCGCCCACATCGTCGCTCAGGTCGCGCGCTGGCAAGGCCGCGACGTGTTCGCTTTCACGCGCCCCGGCGACGTTGCCGCGCAGGCCTTCGCCCGCAAGCTCGGCGCATGCTGGGCGGGAAGCTCCGAGGAGCCGTCGCCTGAAGAGCTCGACTGCGCCATTATTTATGCTCCGGTTGGCGCTCTCGTTCCGCTCGCTTTGAAAGCCGTGCACAAAGGCGGTGCCGTGGTCTGCGCGGGAATCCATATGAGCGATATTCCGCGCTTTCCCTACAGCATTCTCTGGGAGGAGCGTGAGCTCAAGTCGGTTGCCAATCTGACCAGGAAGGACGGTGAGGAGTTTTTCGGTATCGTTCCGCAAGTCGGGATCGTTACCGAAACGACGGCATATCCACTGCGCCGGGCCAATGATGCGTTATCCGATCTGCGGGCGGGACGGCTGCAGGGCGCCGCCGTCCTGGTCCCCTGACTTGGCGCGATCCGTTTTTACGCTTGCAACGGAATATCTGCGGCGTCCCGATAGAGTGAACGTTCGCGATGGCAACCTATCCGAAAGAATGGGAACGGCACGTGACCTTGCCTGACGGCAGGGCGATCTTTGTCCGGCCCATTCAGCCCAGCGACGAGGCGCTTTATGGCCCCTTCTTTGCCGCCGAGACGGCGGAAGACTTGCGGCTGCGCTTCTTTGCTCCCGTGAAAGAGCCCACACATGCCTTCATCAGCCGCTTCACTCACATCGATTATGACCAGGCCATGGCCTTCATCGCGCTCGATGAGGCGACAGGAGAGATGTTGGGGGTTTCGCGCCTGCACGCGACGCCAAAAAAGGATACCGGCGAATATGCCATCATCGTGCGCTCCGATCTGAAGAGCCACGGTCTCGGATGGCAGCTCATGCAGATGATTATCGCTTACGCCCGGACAAGGAATTTTCGCTGCATCGAAGGCCA
>DATJYT010000444.1:0-3334 GCA_035499475.1 Xanthobacteraceae bacterium
GCTTCCCGGCGGGCGATCCCAGCGAAGGCTTTGGGCCTTCACTGACCAAGGCGGCTTCCGCCGCCTCTCGTGCCCACCACGTCCAGCCATTCAAGGCAGCCGGTCTTAGTGCCGGCGGACGGCTGGCCAGGGCCTCCCGGGAATGGATCACGAGTCCACCCGCGGGCGCCGCATCCTGCTCCGCCTTCAGGATCGTCTCTAGAAGACGCCCCTCGAAGAGCAGGACGCGATGAAGATAAGGCCGGTTTGGCGAACGGGGATAAGTTTTTTTGCGCGCTCAGAACGATCGGATGATGTCGGCTAGTGACCCAAAGCGGACATATGTCATTCGATATTGACGCGCAATTTACATCTTCGGCCCGGAGCTCTCATCTAAGCTCTCCCGTCAACCCGGGCAGGGAGATGCACTATGAAAACACATTGCAAGGTGATCATCGCGCTCGTCGCGGGCGTCGCCATCGGCGGGGCGGCAGTGCAGGGATTGCATGCTCAAGCCAAGCCGCCCGTCTATGTCGTTGCACAGATCGATGTCTCAAATCCCGAGGCCTACGCCAGGGAGTATGTTCCGAAAGCAATGGCGGTCAACAAAGCTCACGGCGTTCGCTACCTCGCGCTCGGAGGCAAGGTGACGAACCTGGAAGGCACGCCGCCAAAATCACGGGTTGTCATTCAGGTGTGGGATAGCCTCGAACAGGTTCAAGCAGCGCGCAACTCGGCGGACTTCAAGGAAGCAAGGCAGATCGGCGACAAGTACGCGACATTCAGTGCCTTTGCCATCGAAGGCCTGACGAAATAACAAATCGGCGCCGAAGGGACAGCAACATGATCGACATCCTGTTCAAGGGCGTCGGCTGGACCGACATCGCGCTGACCCTCAATCGCATCGCGGTCGGGCTGTTCTTCGTGTTCTCGGGCTACCACAAGCTGTTCAACGCGGAGCGGCATCGCGCGCTGGCCGACGAGTTGAAAGGCCTGGGCATTCACGCGATCGGCTTTAACCAATGGTGGGTGCCGACGGTGGAGTTCGCCGCCGGCAGCGCCGTGGTTATCGGGCTTCTGGCGCCTCTCGCCGCGCTGGGTCTGCTCGTGGTCACCCTCGTCGCCATCGCCATGACCGGGCCGCAGCGAATTAAACTCGCCAATCCGATCGATAGAGCAGACCGCATCGACGATTGGCTCTATGTGCCCGAGACGCTTTACGTCTTTATGCTGATTCTGGTCGTCTCCGCCGGCGCCGGGCCGTACAGCCTCGATGCCGTGATCCTGGGCTTGATTGGCAAACACGTCACCTAAGGTCCCGATGGCGGCCATCCGCCGCCGGAAGCGAGTGTTGCGTCATGACAAGCGGCGTCAACGATGTGGTCATTCTTGCGGCCCGTCTTCTTCTCACGATGCTGTTTCTGATTTTTGGCTGGCGAAAGCTGAGGGACTATTCCGGCACGGTCAGCCAGATTGCGACGCTTGGCGGCCCGATGCCGCCGCTCGCCGCCGCCGTGGCGATCGTCATGGAGCTTCCAGTTGCGTTCGCGATTTTGATCGGCGCGTTCACGCGCCCTTCGGCGCTGCTGATGTTTTTCTACACGCTGGGAACGGCGCTGATCGGGCATCGCTTCTGGACACGGACGGGGGCGGATCAAGTCGAAAGCATGGACGGCTTTTTCAAAGATCTCAGCATCATGGGAGGCTTCCTGCTGTTGTTCATCACTGGCGCGGGCCACTATTCGATCGACGCGTTGCGCAGCATCGCCGCGCCGTAAGCCTGTAACGTCAGATGCGTAAAGTGGGGCGCGTTTATGGAGGTGTCCAATGACCGATGTACTTGTCGAGCAGAAAAGCTATGAGATGCCGCCGAATGACGGGATTACCGTCGCGCACTTTATCGTCGTTGCCGACATCGAACGATCGATGCGGTTTTACGAGAAGGTCTTCGGCGGCCGCGTCCTAAGCCAAGGCGACAGCAAGGGTGCGCCGGGATACATCCAGATCGCGAACACTTGGCTCATCGTCAACGTGGGCGGCGGCCCGACACCCGACAAGCCGACGGTGACGCTCAGCGTCCCGCCCGACCCGGATGCCGTCAGCAGCTTCATGAATATCCGCGTCGCCGATATCCAGGCCTGCTACAAACTTTGGCGGAGCCGGGGCGCCGAGTTCATCACGGAGCCAAAGCCTAAGTACGGCGAGACGCGCTGCTACATCCGCGACCCAGACGGCTACATCATCGAGGTCGGACAGAGCAACCCGGGCGTCACCTACGGCTGAACAGTCGCACACAGCGTCGGGGTGAAACCGTCGACTCCGGCACCATCAGGTTGAGGATTCGGGGGATGGCCCGCCGCTCATGCCGCGCGTAGGCCTTTGTCCCTTAGCCGACGATCAGATGATGTCCGCTAGTCCGCCGGCGGTTCGCCTCGCACGGCTTCGATCACGATAAAAACAACGGCGGCCAACCAGAGAGCAAAGCCGATCGCTATCGAGAGGGATATCATCGCAGACGACGAGCTCGCGCCGATCGCAAGACCGAAAACCAGCGCCGCTATTTGGCGTGTGTCAACAGATAACCGAGCAGCGCCAGCGCGATCGTGAAAAGCACGGCGGACATCACTTTCCAGAAGATGACCGGATCGCGCTCCATCCAGGGGGTCTGCGCCCTGTCGGCGAACGTCCGGTTGGGGTGACGAAGGTCGAAGACGAACTCGGATAATTCCTGGTAGCGCTGGGATGGGTCCGGATGCACCGCCTTGCGGAGCGCGCCATCGATCCAGACCGGGATCTCGCGATTGTCGTCGAGCGCGGACCGGTAGCGAAGCTTCCTCTGCTGCGATCGCGTCTTGGTTTTCGCGACCTCCGCGCCGTAAGGCAGCCGCCCGGTGAGCATCTGGTAGGTCATGACACCGAGAGAGAACAGGTCGGACGCCGGCGAGCCGCCGTCGCCGAGGAAATATTCCGGCGCCGTGTATTGCATCGTGCCGAGGATGTCGCGGCCGCCGCCCGCTTCGTCGTCGGCAATGCCGGCGATGCGCACCGAGCCGAAATCGATGATCTTCGCCGTGCCGGTCGCTTCGATCATGACGTTGTCGGGCCGCAGATCCTGATGCAGCATCTCCAGACGGTGGAACGCCTGCAGGCCGTTGGCGATCTGCTCGACAAGACCCCGAACCGTTTCCAGGCTCGGCCGCGGATTGTCGATCATCCACTGGGTCAACGTCTGACCGTCGACGAATTCGGTCACCAGATAAAGATAGTTTCGCTTTCTGGATTGGATGCGCGGTTTGAGCACGTGCGCATTGCTGATCCGCCGCGCGACCCATTCCTCCATCATGAATCGTTGCAG
>DATJYT010000445.1:0-10229 GCA_035499475.1 Xanthobacteraceae bacterium
GGTCCGCCGCCGCCGTTGGATTGCCTACGGCGTCGTGGCGCTGTGCGGCGCTTTGGCCGTGCTGGCGGGGGTATACGGGATGGACCGTCTCCGAGGCAATCCGGCCGACGCCGGCTGCCGCCCGGCGGTCGAGACCGCAGCACGGATCGCCCCGCTGGTGCACGGCGAAGTCGCGGCACTGAGCGTGAGCCGCACGCCGTTCCGTGTGCCCGACCTGGCCTTCAAGGACGCCGAAGGCCGCGATCTCACGCTCGCCGATTGGCGCGGCCGGACCGTCCTTCTCAACCTGTGGGCCACCTGGTGCGTGCCCTGCCGCAAGGAAATGCCGGCGCTCGACGCGCTCGAAGGCGACCTCGGCGGACCACACTTCGAAGTCGTCGCCATCAATATCGACACCCGCGATCCGGAGAAGCCGCTCGCCTTCCTGAAAGACGTCGGCGTCAAGCGGCTGGCTTATTATTCGGACCAGAGCGCGAAAGTGTTTCAGGACCTGAAAATGGCCGGCAAGGCCTTCGGCATGCCGACGACACTGATCGTCGATCGCTCCGGCTGCGAAATCGGCGACATGGCGGGGCCTGCCGAGTGGTCGAGCCAGGACGGCGTCAAGCTCGTCAGCGCCGCGGCCGGCATTCAATAACAAACACGCATTGAAATCCCACCAGTGCGGCCGCAGGCCGCCCATTTTCGATTCACAATGACACGCACCCGCGGGCGAAACTTTCTGATCATTCTCATTCTCGGCGCGCTGAGCACGGTGAGCCCGTTCTCGATCGACATGTACCTGCCGGCGTTTCCGCAGATCGCGCGCGACCTCGGCACCACGCCCGCCGAAATTTCGCTGTCGGTCTCGGGCTATTTCATCGGGCTTGCACTCGGACAACTTTGCTATGGGCCGCTGCTCGATCGCTTCGGCCGCAAACGGCCGCTTTACGCCGGGATGACCCTGTTCATCCTGGCGTCGCTCGGCTGCATCGCCGCGCGGTCGCCGGGCCTGTTCATTGCCTTGCGCCTGCTGCAGGCGATCGGCGGCTGCGTCGCCGGCGTCGGCGCCGTCGCCATGGTGCGGGATTTTTTCCCGGCCCGCGAGAGCGCAAAGATCCTCTCCCTGCTCATTCTGGTGTTGAGCGTCTCACCGCTGTTTGCGCCGTCGATCGGCAGCCTCGTCGCCACGACCGCGGGATGGCAATGGATTTTCGTCATTCTGGCCGGTTTTGCCGTGCTGATGATCGCAGTGACCGCGACCTTGCTGCCCGAAGGCCACAAGCCCGATCCCAGCATATCGCTGCGGCCTACCGCCATCGTGCGCGGATTTCTCGGAGTCATCGAGAATCCGCAGTTCGCCACTTACGCGATCGGCGGCGCCTTCTCGTTCGCCGGCCTGTTCGTTTACGTGACCGGCTCGCCGATCATCTTCATCCAGGGCTTTCATCTCGGGCCGCACGCCTACGGCCTGGTCTTTGCCGCGCTGGCCTGCAGCTTTATCGGCGGCAGCCAGTTGAACGTCTGGCTGTCGCGCCGGCATCAGGACCGCAAAATCTTTCGCGCCGCGCTGATCTGCCAAAACGTCGTCGTGCTCATTATTCTCATCGGCACGGTGCTCGGCTGGTACGGACTCGCCGCCAATATCGCCCTGTTGATGCTCTACTTGCCGTTCTGCGGCATCGCTTATCCGAACGCAGCGGCGATTGCGCTCGCGCCGTTCAGCAAGAACATCGGCAGCGCCGCTGCCGCTCTGGGCTTCCTGCAAATGAGCATCGGCGCGCTGGCCTCGACCGGAGTCGGCCTGCTGCATTCGTCGAGCAGCTTGCCGATTTTCGCGGTGATGGCCGCGACTGCGGCAATCGGCCTCGGCATTTTGCTCCTCAGCGGCAAGCTTGCATCCGCGGGCACGGCGCTCGCCGATACTTCTCACTGAGCGAATGTGTTAGCGTTCCGCCGCTAAAGGGAGGAACGATGCGAAACGACCGGCGACGGGTGTTGCGCGGCTTAGGTGCCGCCCTTGCCGCTTCCGCGACGCGCTCCGCCGTCGCGCAAGCGCCTTATCCCACGCGACCGATCCGCATCATCGTGCCCTCGACCGCGGCGGGCCCCTACGACATCATTCCGCGGCTCGTCGCCGACTATGTCTCCCGAAAATACGGTTGGACCATCGTGGCCGAGAATCGTCCCGGCGCGAGCGGCATCGTCGGCGTGGTTGCGGCCAAGCAGGCGGCGCCGGACGGCTACACGCTCGTGGTCCCGAGCGCGGCGACGCATGGCTCCGAGCCGGCGTTCAATCACGCGCTGCCTTACGATCCTTACAACGATCTGGCGCCGATTGTCCTGCTGGCGCAGTGCGCGCTTGTACTGCTCGTCCGCAAGGACATGCGTGTCAATTCCGTCCCCGAACTGCTTTCGCTCATTCGCGCACGGCCGGGCATGCTCAAGTTCTCCAGCGCCGGCTACCTGACGCAGCAACACCTCGCGGTGGCGATGATGCTGCAGCGCGCCGGCCTGCCCCAGGACGCTTGCACCCACGTGCCTTACCGGGGTTTGGTGGAAGCGGTGCGGGGCCTGCTTGCCGGCGAAGCTGATTTCATGATCGTGAGCACCGGCTCGGTGCGAGGCTATATTGCCAACGGCGATCTGCGCGCGCTCGCCATCACCACGCCGGCGCGGAGCCCGCGCCTGCCGGACGTGCCGACCTTCGCCGAGATCGGCTATCCGGGTTATCAGATCGTCGCCTGGTGCGCTCTCGCCGCGCCCGCGGGCACGCCGCAGCCGATTCTCGACCGCTGGAACACCGTCACCAATGAAGCGCTCACGGACACCGACGTCCGCGCGCACGTCGAAAAGCTCGACTACGACGTCTGCGGCGGCTCGGCCGCGAGCTACACGGCATTCTTCAAGCGCGACATCGAGACCTACCGGCAGCTCGCCGCCGCAACCGGGCTCAAGGAAGAGTGAGCGCGAGGGCGTTGCGGCGCGACAGGTGACGCGCGTTATGCGGTGACGTCGAGATTCGCGCCGACGCCGGATGCGGCATTGGCCAGCGGCGCCATGCTCTGCTGCGCGGCATCGATGAGCTTGACGATCGAGGCGCCCTGGTCCGCATTCATGCGCTCGAGCCGTGTCGCCATGGCAAGTTGCAGCATGCCGGTCTGTGCGCCCATGAGCGCACTGACGAGACTCATGTCCATGGCCAGTCCCCCGTCCCCCGACGCCGGCGCATCATGATGTGGTCGCGCAGCCTCGATCCCGGGTTTGAAATAGCCCCTCCGATTTAAGGCGCTCTTGAAGGCTACGGTTAATGACCAGCTAACGCCGATAAGGCGTCGGCGGCCTCGGTCGATCAGCCCGGCTGGTAGGCGTAGCCGTTTCCGCTCCGAATGATCGTGCCGATGCCGGGCGCGGGAAGATGCGCGCCGGCGACGGGAATGCGGTCGCTGGCGACCCAATCGAGAACGCGCAACCGGGACTGCAGGGCCACGATCGGATCGAGATCATATTCCATGGCGATATGCGGCGACGGCAAATGGATGTGGGCGATGTGGATGAGATCGCCCCAGGCCAAAACGGCTCGGTCGCCCGATTGAACGAGCCAGCAGGTATGCCCCGGCGTGTGGCCGGGCGCCAAATGGGCCGATATCCCCGGTAAGCCCTCGTTGTCCTTCACCCGGCGAATGCGATCCGCATAAAGAGACAGCACCTGCCGGGTGGAATCGCGATAGCGGCGGGCGCGCGCGGGCATGTCCTCGAGCGCGGTGTCGAGCCAGAAGCTTGCTTCCTTTTCGTGAAGCACGAGTTCTGCGTTGGGAAACGCCGCGGCTCCCGCGTCGTCGACGAGGCCGCCGAAATGGTCGCGGTGGACGTGGGTGATGAAGATAGTCTCGATCTGTTGCGGCGCGACGCCTTGCGCATTCAGGGCGCCCGCAAGCTTGCCGAGCGCGGGACTCATCAGCCGACCGGCACCGGTGTCGATGAGCGCCAGGCGATCGCCGAGTCTGAGCAGGAAACCGTAGACGTTCATCGTCAAGGCGTCCGCGCCGGCCCGCGCTATCAGCGTCTCGGCTTCCGCGCGGTGAAGCGGATCGGGGATTTTCTCCAGCGACGACGGCAACGGTCCGTCCCAAAGCGGCGTCACCTCGATCGCCCCGATCGTCAGCCCACGGCTTGCTTGCGGCTGCATGTGTCGTTTTCCTGCCGGTGCTACCCGTTACCTGTTCTTAATAGCGGCCTTTCGGCATCGCTGAAAAGCGCTGCCGCCAGCCAAGCTCGACGACGACGCCAGCGCCGTGGAACAATGAGTGCGATCTGCGACGGACCGAAAATCGATGCGCCGCTCTTGCAATCACCACGCCGCATTCGCGCTCTGCGCCGCCATCATACTGACGGCTGCCACGACGATCCGGCCGGCCCGAAGCGAGGGCAATTGCAACGACATCGCGCGCAACTACGACCTCGTCAAAGCCGACGCCGTTTCGGTGCAGACCAATGCCGCGCTGTTCGCCGCGGCCGACAGCGGCTGCGAGGATTTGGCGCGCAGGCTGATCGCCGCCGGCGCCGCAGTTGAGGCGCGCGATTCCCACGGCGCCATGCCGCTCACCCACGCCGCGCGCGAAGGCCGCGTCAAGATCGTCGAGCTCCTGCTCGCCAGCGGCGCGCCGATCGATGCGCGCAATCTCGACGGCGGCACGGCGCTGCTCGCCGCTGCCGAACATGAGAAGCCGACGACCGTCACGCTGCTGCTGGCGAAAGGCGCCAACCCCAATCTTCCCGGACAATCCGGCGTCACGCCGCTCATCGCCGCAGCGTTTGCCGGCAACGACCGAATTGCCGAACTGTTGATGGCGCATGGCGCCGATCCGAACGCGCGCGATGCGACCGGCAAAGCCGCCATCGTCTACGCGGCGGCACGCGGCTTCGACGACATCGTTCGCCGCCTGCTCGATGCCGGCATCGATGCACGCGCGCGCTACGGCAATGACCTGACGGCCTTGATGTGGGCAGCGGGTCACGATGAGGGCGTCGGCGCCGCCGCGGTCGGACGTGTCATTGGTCTTTTGCTGGCGCGCGGCGCCTCGATCGACGACGCCGACAACCGGGGCCGCACCGCGCTGATGATCGCCTCGGAAACCGGCGATGCTGCGGTGGTCGACATTCTCCTGCACGACGGCGCCGATCGCGGGCTGAAAGATAAATCCGGCAAGACCGCGCTTGATCTCGCGGCGAATGATGCGGTGCGCGAGAAGCTGCGTAGCCCGGATTGAGCCAACGGCGACAACTCCTGAATTGTCATGCTCCGCGAAGGCGGAGCATCCAGTAAACGCTGACAGCGCGGTGATTACTGGATCATCCGCCTTCGCGGATGATGACACGACGATGAGACCCTGTGGCTTGGCGTCTGGCTCCGGCTTCCGCTCCGCTCAAGCCGGGCTACGGACTATTGCAACTGCAACGCCGCGAGATAGGTCGCCATGGCGGCGATGTCGGCTGCCGACACCGCCTTCATGAGATCGGTCATGCCCGGATTGTTGGCGCGCGCGCCGGTTCGAAAATCGGTCATGGTCTTCAAGAGATAATCGTGGTGCTGCCCGGCAAGCCGCGGCTGGGTGCTGTCGCCCTTGAAGCCCTCCTGATGGCAGCTGGTGCAAACCACCGCGGCATTCACTTTTTGCGCCTGCGCAGCGACGTCGGCCGGCGCCGGCGGCTGTTGCAGGTCGGGCCATTTCTTCTGTGAGAAATAAGTCGCGAGCGGCAAGAGGTCGGCCTGTTCGAGGCCCTGCGCGATCGGCGACATCAGGTCGTTCTTGCGCGCGCCGCTTTTAAAGTCGCGCAGCTCAATGAACAGGTAGCCGAGCTGCTGGCCCCAGATGACCGGTATCTCTTTCTGCTGCGGGATGCCGTTGTCGCCGTGACAGGCCGTGCAGATTTGCGCCTTGTCCTCGATGCTTTGCGCGCGGGCGCCCCATGGGAGGGCGGCGAGCAAAATCGCCAACACCGCCATCCCGAAGTGGCCGCGAACGGATCCGGCTCGAAGTGGCTGGGCATCTTTCGAGGCTCGCTTCGCTCTCGCCTCGGAACGATGAATCGGAAGCTCGCGCATATGAACACATCTGCCCAAAAAAATTAGGACGGGGCCGTCGCCGGCCCCGCCCGCAAAGCTACGCTGAAAGATCGCTGCGGCGCTACTCCACTGTGAAGGCGATAATGCTGTTGCCGCGCTTGGAATCGATCTGGACGTTGCCGCCGGCAGCGACCGCGACATATTGCTTGCCGCCGACCGTGTAAGAGGACGGCGGCGCGTTGACGCCGGCGCCGGCCTGGAACTTCCAGAGGATTTTGCCGTTGCGCGCATCATAGGCCTTGAACCAGCCGTTCGCTTCGCCGGCAAACACCAGACCGCCGGCGGTCGCCAGGATGCCGCCGATCATCGGCTGCGGCGTCTTCACCTGCCACCTGATCTTGCCGGTATCGTAGTCGACGGCGGTCACGTTGCCGGTCTGGATGCCGCCCGGCACGTTGGTGAAGGCGCCGCCGAGCCAGAGCTTGCCGCCCGGATAGGGCGAGCTGTTGACCGTATAGGTCATCTCCTGCTCGAGGTTGATCGCGTAAGCGAGACTGAGGCCGGGATCGGTCGCGATCGGCGACCACTCGACGCCGCCGTTGGCGCCAGGGAACATGCGCGCCGCTTTGGGATCGAGCGCCGGCGTCGCGGTGGGCAGCGTCCAGCGGCCCTGCTGCGACACCATCGGTTCGGAGAAACGGATCAGGCTGCAGTCCTTGCGGTCGTGCACATAGATGTAACCACTCTTGCCGGCATGGAGCACGCCCGGGACGGTTTTGCCGTTCTTGTCCTTGACGTTGACCAGCACTGTCGGGCTGGTGGCGTCGAGGTCCCAGACGTCGTGTGGAATATATTGGAAATAGCAAGCGAGCTTGCCGGTATCGAGATCGACCGAGACCAGCGAGTCGGTATAGAGGTTGTCGCCCGGGCGCAGCGCACCGTCGAGATCGGGCGACGGATTGCCGACCACGAAATAGATGCGCTTGGCGGCAAGATCGACTGAGGGATTCTGCCAGACACCGCCGCCGAGCGTCTTGGCCGGATCGCCGTTCTTGGCGAGCGCGTCTTTCTCCGCCGCGATGTCGCGGTGCATGTCGCGGCCGGTGGCGTCCTTGGTGGCCCAGACGCCGACCGAATTGTCGGGAATCGTGCTGAAGGTCCAGATCAGCTTGCCGGTATTGGCGTCATAGGCTTTGACGAAGCCGCGGATGCCGTATTCGCCGCCATTGGTGCCGATCAGGATTTTGCCGTCGACTGCCGTCGGCGCCATAGTCTCGCTGTAGCCGAGCGTCGGATCGGCGATGTCGCTGGTCCACACCGGATTGCCGGTCTTGGCGTCGAGCGCGACCAGCTTGGAATCCAGCGTCGCGACATAGACCTTGTCCTGATAAACGGCGACGCCGCGATTGTTGGGTCCGCAGCAATAGGTCGTGATCGGACCCATATTGTGCTTGTAGTGCCACAACTGTTCGCCGGTCTGTGCATTGAGCGCGTAGACGTGATCGAACGAGGTCGATACATACATCACGCCGTTGACGATGATCGGCGACGTCTCCATCGATTCGCGCACATCGGTCTGGAAAATCCAGGCGACGTGAAGCTTCTTGACGTTGGAGCGGTTGATGTCGTCGGCCGGATAGAAACGCTGCTGATTGTAGTCGCCGTTGGTGTGCAGGAAATTCCTGCTGTCGCCGGCGGCGCGCGTCAGCATCTCTTGGGTGACGGTAGGCGCCGTCGCCGCGCCGCCGCCTGATGCCGCGGCGTTCTGCTTGACCTCCTGCGCACTCGTTGCGCCGAAACCCGACAGCGCGAGCGCGAACGCACCCGCCGCGAACGTCATCGTATTGACGCGCTTCATGTGCCTCCTCCCATGTAACCGGCCGGGCTTTTTGTCCGGCCCTTTTGCCTATTGTTCCCGGTGAGCGTGACAATCGCGTCATCGACTGTCAAGGCAAACGGGCCGGCGTCGGCGCTTGTCACGCGTCGACGCCACGCGCGTTTCCGCCGCGATGCGCGGTGGGCAGGCGCCCGACGATTGCCGCAGCAGACCGCGTTGACAACGCCGCCCGCACGGCTATACTTAACCATATGGTTAAGGTTCGTAACGACGCACTCGACCGCACTTTCTCGGCGCTTGCCGACCCGACGCGCCGCGCGCTGGTGATGCGGCTTGCCGCAGAGCCCGGCCTTTCGGTGAGCGCGCTCGCCGCGCCGTTTCCGGTGTCGCTGCCGGCAATCATGAAACATCTCGACGTGCTGTCGGATGCCGGCCTGGTCGAACGCAGCAAGACCGGGCGCACCGTCGCCTGCCGCCTCGATGCTGAACCGATGCGCGATGCCTTCGAGTGGCTCAATCGTTACGAAAAATTCTGGTCCGAGCGGCTCGATCGCCTGGCCGCCTTTTTAGAAGAGGAAGACTCATGGTCACCCAGACAGCCGCCAAGCCAAGCCTCACCCTCAAGCGCCGGCTCAAGGCCCCGCCGGCCAAGGTCTTCGCGGCGTGGATCGACCCGGAAAAAGTAAAGCTCTGGATGGGGCCCGGCGAGGTCAAGGCCGTCCATGCCGAATGCGATGCGCGGGTTGGCGGCCGCTACCGCTGGGTGATGAAAGCGCCGAGCGGCGAGGAGCATGACGTCAGCGGCACGTTCCGCGAGATCGTCCCGAACGAGAAGCTCGTCTTCACCTGGGCGTGGAAGACGACGCCGGAACGTCAATCGCTTGTCACCGTTCTCATCAAACCTGACGGCGACGGCTCGCTGCTGACGCTGACGCACGAACAATTCTTCGACGAGGACGCCCGCGACCGCCACCAGGGCGGCTGGAACGGCGCGCTCGACAAGATGGAGAAGATGTTCGGGTAGGGGATGACAGAGGACGGACGACAGAGGACAGAAAAGGGCATTCATCCGTCCTCTGTCATCCGTCCTCCGTCGTCTAACGATCAAGATTAAAAGGAGCAGTGCATGAGCGGATCACACGGTCACTTCTTTTGGAACGAACTCCTGGCGCGCGACATCGACGGCGCCAAGAAGTTCTACGCCGACACCATGGGCTGGAGCTTCGATGCAATGCCGATGCCGGGCGGCACCTACTGGGTCGCCAAGATGGGCGAGGATTCCGTCGGCGGCATCTACGACATCAGCGGCCCCGACTACAAAGGCGTCCCGGAAGGCTGGATGTCCTACATCGCCGTCGACAACGTTGATGAGCGCGTGAAAAAGGCGGTTAAGGCCGGAGCGAAGCTGATGAAGCCCCTGTTCGATATTCCCGGCGTCGGCCGCATCGCGATCCTGACTGAGCCCGGCGGGGCCGGCGTCGGCTGGATCACGCCGGCAAACTAAACCTCTCCCCGCCGCGCGGGGAGAGGTCGAGTGAGCGAAGCGAACGAGGGTGAGGGGGCGTCTCCGCAATTCTGAGCGTTACAATTCTGAGCCCGGCGGAGACGCCCCCTCACCCCAACCCTCTCCTTGCGCGCGGGGAGAGGGAGGCGCGGCCGGCGCGCTCACGACGAGGTCGGCATGATGATTTGTTCAAGGAGAATCCTATGGAACCCCATAAGATCGTATCGCAGGATGAATGGCTCGCCGCACGCAAGGCGCATCTTGCCGAGGAAAAGACGTTCACACGTGCGCGCGACGCGCTGAGCAAGAAGCGCCGCGAACTGCCCTGGGTGAAAGTCGACAAGGCCTACATATTCGACACGCCGAGCGGCAAGCGGACGCTCGCCGACCTGTTCGGCGGCAAGAGCCAGCTCATCGTCTACCACTTCATGCTCGGCCCCGACTGGGAAGCGGGCTGCCCGAGTTGCTCGCTGCTCGCCGATCACTTCGACGGCACGGTCATACACCTGGCGCAACGCGACGTCGCTTTTGTCGTTGTCTCGCGCGCGCCACTGCCGCAGATCGAGAAGTTCAAAACGCGCATGGGCTGGCGCTTCCCCTGGGTCTCGTCGTTCGGCAACGACTTCAACTTCGACTATCACGTCTCGGCGACGCCCGAAGAGAAAGCGTCCGGCAAGGCGAACTACAATTATGAGATGACCGAGTTTCCGAGCGACGAGCGCCCCGGTGCCAGCGTGTTCTACAGGAACGAAGCCGGTGATATATTCCACACTTATTCGAGCTACGGCCGCGGTCTCGATATGCTGATCGGCACATATCATCTGCTCGACATTGCGCCCAAG
>DATJYT010000446.1:0-5719 GCA_035499475.1 Xanthobacteraceae bacterium
GCGCTGTGTAACGGGTTCGGGGGCGGATCCGCGGTTTCTCCGTTCGCCGTGCCGGGCACGGACTTGAATGCTCTCGGCGGCAACACGGCCAAGCAGAACGAGAGCTTCTACGAAGTCTACGGTAAGGCTACTTACACCGTAAACGACAACTTCAATTTCGGCGGCAGCATCTGGTATTCGCCGTCAGTGCTCAATTCGGGCGCGTGGGGCGTCTTCTACGCCGGCAACGTAACGCTGACCGCACCGACGACCTGGTTCACCAACGGCGTGGGCGCTTATGTGTCCGGTGACGTCGGTTACTGGGACCTTGGCACCAGCGATCTGTTCTACGCCGTGCCTGCGTTCCCTGCCGGCGTTCCCTACACCAGCTACACCACCTGGGATGCCGGCCTCGCCTTCACCTGGAAAGTGTTCACGCTCGATCTGCGCTACTACGACTCCAACCTGACCAAGGCGGAGTGCAACGTCTTCACCAGCGCGCAGAACGCGTCTTTCTCGCCGGGCAACATCACGGCGCAAAACCCGACCGGCCTTGGCACCAATTGGTGCAGCGCGGCTTTCGTCGCCAAGCTGACGGCTTCGATCGACGTCGACACGAACCTGAAATAAATCGACCTAGTGTCGGGGGAAATGGTGCGGCCGGTGGCTCAAAAGCCACCGGCCGTTTGATTCGTCAGACCAGCAACCCGTCATCCTGAGGTGCTCGCGCGCAGCGCGCGCCTCGAAGGATGCCGGCCACGGCGCCGAGGTCGTCGCCCTTCGACGCTTATCGCTTTTGCGATGAGCACCTCAGAGTGACGGAACGAGTCATCAATGCGCCGCTGGGATTACTCGGCGGCTGACAGCAGCGTCGCGTCGCGAACCCCATGGATGGCATCGTGGGGCACGAGCTCGATGCGGCGGCGATGGAAGGCGCCGAGCGTGGAACGGTGGCCGATGGAAATGATGGTCGTGCTTTTGAGCCGTTCCTGGAGGAGTCGATAGAGCATCGCTTCGGCCGGCTCGTCGAGGGACGCCGTCGCCTCATCGAGCAGCAAGTAATCCGGCGCATGCAGGAGCGCGCGCGCGATTGCCAGCCGCTGCTGCTCGCCAATCGACAGCATCCGGTTCCAATGCGCTTCCTCGCTAAGCCGCCCGGCCAGGTGCCCGAGGCCGACGGCGGTGAGCGCTTCGGCGACTTTCGTGTCGTCGAACGTGCCGGCCTTGGCCGGGAAACTGACAGCGTCGGCGAGCGGCGCAACGGGAAAATAGGGCCGCTGCGGCACCAGCATCACCTTCGCTTCTTTCGGCACGTTCACGTGACCCGACCCGAACGGCCAGATGCCGGCGATGGCGCGAAACAGCGTCGACTTGCCCGCACCCGACGGGCCGGTGACCAAGACCCGATCGCCGGATGCGATGGACAGATGTTCCGCGCTGATCAGCGGCTTGCCGTCGGGCAACCCTACTTTGAGGTTGTCGACGGCGATCGCTTTGGCCCCGTCGCCGAGCGTGACTTCGATAGCCGGTTGATTGAGCGCCGCTGCGCGACCGGCTTCGATGGCTGCCTCGAAGCCGCTTAACCGGGCGATGACCGCGCGCCAGTCGGCGATGTTCTGATACTGCGTGATGAAGAAAGTCAGCGCGCTCTGCACGCTGTTGAAGGCTGACGCGGTCTGCACCAGGCCGCCGAGCTGTATCTTCCCCGCAAAATAGGCCGGGCTCACCATCAAATAAGGAAAGATCACCGAAGCTTGCGAAAAACTCGCGGTAAAGAAGGTCAATTTCTTGGTGCGCTTCATGATCGCAATCCAATTGTCGACCACGAAGCCAAAACGGCCGAGGTGGCGTTCGCGTTCGGCAGCTTCGCCGTTGAGAGAAGCGATCTGTTCGGCGTTCTCGCGTGTGCGCACGAGGTTGAATCGGAAATCGGCTTCGAAACGCTGCTGCTGAAAATTCAGCGGTATCAGCCGCCAGCCGATGAGATGGGTCAAAACGGTGCCGATGCCCGAATAGATCAGCGCGGCCAACACCAGATAGCCTGGAACGCTGTAGCCAAACACAGTCAGCGGAGCTTGCTGCGACAGTTCCCAGAGGATGACGACGAAGGAGCAGAACGACACCACCGAGTTGAGTATTCCGAGCCCGATCGTCAGCGTGTATTGCACGAACATTTGCAGGTCTTGGGCGATGCGCTGATCGGGGTTGTCGGCCTCGTCGCCGAGAAGCTGCATGCGGTAGTGGTTCGCGGTATTGAGCCATTGGCGCAAATAAGTTTGCGTCATCCACCGCCGCCAGCGGATCTGCAGCCATTGATTGAGGTAGGTCTGATAAACCGCAAGCACGGTGAAGACGGCGGCCAGCACGCAGAAATAGAGGATCGCGCTAACGAAGCCGTTCCAGTTATGGTCCTGCAGCGTATTGTAAAAACGATTGTACCATTGATTGAGCAGCACCTGGATGGCGACGATCGATAGTTCAATGGCGACGACCGTGGCGAGCAAGATGCGTCCGGGCCAGCGGTCTTCCGAACGGTAATAGGGCAGCGACAGGCGCCAGATGGTGCCGATCGTCGAGGCGAGGCGTTTCACTTGAGACCTCCGAAGCAGTAGCGGGTTGGACGCGCCGCTCTGCCGTTAAGCAGCCTACATCGACCCGGGTTCAAACGCGGCCTTCTCCGAACCGCGATGGTGCGATGCAATATCACGCAGCAGGCCGATCGGGCAGGGGTCCAAAATTTTCTGTGCAGCGAAAACCCGATGGCGAATGGAGGCGAACTCTTCTAACTTTGTGCCGGGGTGGCAAGGAATCTTGCTCATCTGATGTCACGGGCGGCGGCATCCTCATGGGCCAACCGTCCGGACAGCGAAAATACCACACAACGAAAGTCCGCCGGGACTCTTCGGGGGGAGGGACTTATCCATGTTTACGCAAATTCTCGATCCGACAGGCAACCTGTTTCTCACCTGGTTGGTCGCACTCATTCCGGTCGCCTTGCTGCTGTTCCTGCTCGCGGGCCTGCGCATGTCGGCGTGGATCGCGGTGCTGATCGGCTCAATCGTCACTTTCGTGCTCGCGCTGTGGGTTTGGAAGATGCCATTCGGCGACGGCGCGCTGGCTTATCTTTACGGCTCCGCGACGGGTGTTTGGAATGTCGATTGGATCACGTTTTGGGGAGTGATGCTGTTCAATACGCTGGTCACCACCGGTGCCTTCGACAAGCTGCGGCGTTGGCTGGTTCAGCAGGGAACCCGCGATGTCCGGGTGCAAACCATCCTGTTCGCCTGGGCCTTTGGCGCGCTGCTCGAGGGCCTCGTCGGCTTCGGCTATCCGTGGGCTTTCGTCGCGCCCATTCTGATCACGCTCGGCATACCGGCGCTCGATGCCATCCGCGTCGCGGCCATCGCCAATAATGCGCCGGTCTCCTACGGAGCGCTCGGCGCGCCGATCATCGCGCTTGCTGCGGTGACGGGCATGCCGCTGCTCGCGCTGGCCGGTTCCGTCGGCAAGATCGTCGCCATCCTGGCGCTGCTGCCGCCCTGGATTCTGCTCTATCTCGTCAGCGGCAAGGAAGGCATGAAGGGCGGCTGGCCGCTCGCTGTCGTCGGCTCTCTCGGTTACATCGCCGGCCAATTGCCGACCTCGATCTATCTCGGGCCCTATCTGCCCGACGTGATCGGCGCCATCTTCTGTTTCGCCTGCCTTCTGATCTTGCTCAAGGTGTGGCATCCGGCGCAGACGCTCGGCTACGGCGGCGTGCCTGTGACGGCGGCTCAGGAGGCACAAGCCGAAGGCCACGGGCTCAGCCCCGGAGAAGTCCTGCAAGGCTGGCTGCCGATCATCGTCCTGGTCGCGGTGGTGGTGGCTTGGACCGGACCCTGGTCGAAGCTGCCCGGGATCATCTGGCTGCATTACCAGGTCAACGCCGCGTCCTCGCTGGCGCCGGGCGCCACCATCGCGGCGGTTTTCAACTGGACGCCGTTTGTCGGTGGATCGGCGATCCTGGCGTCATGGATCATCGTCGCACTGCTCATGCGGGTGAGCGGCGCGCAACTCGCCGAGATCTGGAAGAAGACCTGGTCGCAGATGTGGGGCGCCTGCCTGGTCGGCGTCTTCATCTTCGGCCTTGCCTATGTGTTCAACTTCTCCGGCATGGCCGGCTCGCTCGCCAAGGCGTTCTCGACGATCGGCGTTGCTTTCATCGTCGTCGCGCCGCTTCTCGGCTTCATCGGCGTCGCGTTGTCCGGCAGCAACACCTCGACCAACGCCATGTTCGGCAAGTTCCAGGCGCTGGTTGGGCAATTGCTTGGCTTCCCGCTGATGCTGCTGCCGACGCTGAATTCGGTCGGCGCCGAGATCGGCAAGCCGATCGCGCCGCAGACCGCGAGCGTCGGTGTGTCGACCACCGAGTTCGTCCGCAACGAGGGCGAGGTGATCCGCCACAATTTCGGTTGGACGCTCGTTCTGCTCGGCTATCTCGTTCTGATCGGCATCGCCTGCTACCTGTTCTTTCCCGACATCGCGGCGCTGCCGAAGGCGTGACGGTCGCGCCGCAACATTCCAAAGCTCCGTGGGGCCGCCGCAAGGCGGCCCCATTCGTCTGTGCTGGTGCCGCTGGGGCGGATAAGCATTAAATTTTCTTGACGGCCTCTGCTTGCTCACGCAATTCCCGGCGGCCCGGAGAGCGCGATGATCCGCATGATGTTCGCCTGCCTTCTCGTCTGTGCCGCCGTTCCGTTCGCGCCGCGGGCGTCCGCAAGCGACGAATCGTTTCCGTTCGGCAGCGATCTGATGCTCGACGCCGAGCCGATGCGCGGCTCGAAGCGCGTGCCGATCATCGAGATCGAGGAGAATGGCTCGGCGACGATCGACCTGTGGTGCTCAAGCGCGCATGCGGATGCGACCGTGGGCGACGATTCGATCACCATCGTTCCAGGCCCGCCGCAGGAGTCCGCCGCCTGCACGTCGGAACGTGCCGACAGCGATCAGAGCCTGCTGGCAGCGCTGGCCCTGGTGACCAAGTGGCGGCGGCAGGGCGAGGTCATCGAGCTCACCGGCCCGACCACGCTGCGCTTCCGGCTGATGACGAATTGACCGGCGAAATCGGTCCGGCCAAAGCCGCCGTCACTCTGCTGCCATACCGTGGGTCGGCGCGGGAACCGGCGCGGCGAAGCTGACGCGGTTGCGCCCCAGGAGTTTGGCGTTGTAGAGCGCCTCGTCGGCGGCTTTCATAAGGGCCGCGATGCTGGACATGCTCAATGTCGCCTCGGCGACGCCGACACTGATGGTAATTTTCATACGGGCGCCGCTTTCTTCGAGGGGCGCCTGCGCGACCTTCTCGCGCAAGCGCTCGCCCACGGCCGCCGCCCGCTGAATGTCGGTCTCCGGCAGCAACAGCGCGAACTCATCGCCGCCGATGCGGGCCAGGATGTCCGACGGCCTTTTGTTGATCCTGGCCACCTCGGCAAGATGCGCGATGGCGCGGTCGCCGGCATCGCCGCCGAGCCTTTCGTTGATGAACTTGAAATGATCGAGGTCGAAGATCAGCAGCGACAATGGCCGATTATAGCGCTGGAAGCGCTTCCATTCGGCCTCGGCCAGCGTGAGAAAGTGACTGCGGTTGAATAGCTCGGTCGCGCCATCGGTCGTGGCGACATGGCGCGCTTCGGCCGCGCTTTCCACCAGGTCGGTGACGTCACTGTAGGTCAGCATGCGCCCGCCGTTGGGCAGCACCGTGCAG
>DATJYT010000447.1:0-5374 GCA_035499475.1 Xanthobacteraceae bacterium
GGTCGAGCCGCTGGATTGACGCCGCATCACTTCCCTTCCGCTTCGGCCCGCAGCTTGAAGCGCTGAATCTTTCCCGTCGCCGTCTTTGGCAGCTCGCTGCGGAATTCCAGCCAGCGCGGATATTTGTAAGCCGCGAGCTTCTGCTTGCAGTGCTCCTGGAGTGCGCGCGCGACAGCGTCGCCGGCTTTGCCAGGCGATTTGAGCACCACGAATGCTTTGGGCTTGATCAGCTTGTCGCTGTCGGGCCAGCCTACGACGGCCGCTTCGAGCACGTCGGGATGGCTCTGCAGCACGCCCTCGACCTCGAACGGCGACACGTACATGCCGGAGACTTTCAGCATGTCGTCGCGGCGGCCGCAGTAGACGAAATAGCCGCTCTCGTCCTCGACGTATTTGTCGCCGGATCGCGTCCACTCGCCCAGGAACGTCATGCGCGACTGCTCGCGGTTGTTCCAATACATCATCGCGCTGGTCGGCCCGCGCACTTGCAGTTCGCCCATATCGCCGCGCTTGGTAACGACGGCGCCGTCGTCATCGACCAGGCGCAGATCGTAACCCGGCACCGGCCTGCCGCTCGTGCCATATTTCACCTCGCCCGGCCGGTTGCTCAGGAAGATGTGCAGCATCTCGGTCGAGCCGAGCCCATCGAGAATGTCGACGCCGTAGCGCTCGCTCCAGCGCCGGCCGACGTCGGGCGGCAGCGCTTCGCCAGCGGAGACGCAGACGCGCATGTTCAGCTCCGCACGCTCCGGTGCGGCGGGGCTCGCCAGAAAGCCGGCATAGAATGTCGGCACTGCGTAGAAGACGGTGACGCGGTGCTTTCTCAGAACATCGGCGACGAGCTCCGGCGTCGGCCGGTGCGGCAGCAGCACCGTCGTCGCGCCCACTGACATCGGAAAGGTCAGCGCGTTGCCGAGGCCGTAGGCAAAGAACAGCTTGGCCACCGAATAGCAGACGTCGTTCGCGGTGATGCCGAGGATGGGCGCGGCATAGAGGTCGTCGGTGAGCTTGAGATCGGCGTGGGTGTGGACCGCTCCCTTGGGCTTGCCGGTCGATCCCGACGTATAGAGCCAGAAGCACATATCGTCGCGCGTCGTCGGCGTGGTGACGGCTTCGCTTTTGGCGGCGGCGAGCAATTCATCGAAGCGCCGGTGGCCGAGTGCATTCTCGCCGGAGACGATCACGTGCGCGAGATCCTTGCTCGCGGCGATCGCCCTTGCGAATTTCGGAAAAAGCTCCTCGGAAACAACCAGGAGCCGCGCCCGGCTGTCGTCGAGCATGTAGCGGTAGTCGTCTTCGGTGAGCAGCGTGTTGACCGGCACCGCGACCACGCCGGCTTTGATGGCGCCGAGAAAGGCCGTCGGCCAATCGATGGTGTCGGTGAGGCAAATCAGGATGCGCTCTTCGCGGCGCATGCCGAGCGCGCGCAGCACGTGACCGAAGCGGTCGACCCGCTCGGCGAGATCGGCATAGCCATAGCTGCCGCGATGGTCGATATAGGCGGCCTTGGCGGCACGCCCGGCATCGAGGTTTCGTTTGAGAATATCGGCCGCGAAATTATAGTCGCGCGGGATTGCGTCGGCGCTCGCACTCATCGCGGCCTTTTCCTCCCCGGGCGCGCCGTATTGGCCCACGGCCTGCCCAACTCAAGGCATTATGCCGATGGCAATATTTGCCGCAATCCGTTAGTGGTTCGGCGTCATTTCAACGCGTCGTGCCCGGCTCTGTGCGGGGCATCCACGTCCTGAAAACTGGAAGAACGGCGTGGAGGGCCGGAACGTGCCGGCCGGCCGAGACGACTGGGAGAGCGTCATGATTTTCAGCCGCGATCGCATTCTCGCCACCCATGTCGGCAGCCTGCCGCGCAACGAGACCCTGAGTGATCTTTTGGTGACTCAGGAGGAGGGCGGCGGCTACGACCCGAAAGTGCTGGCGTCGGAGATGGACAAGGCGGTGCGCCACGTCGTCGAGAAACAGATGGCTGCCGGCATCGATATCGGCAACGACGGCGAGCAGCGGCGCATCGGATTTCAGACCTATGTGCCGCAGCGGATGTCCGGCTTCGCCGGCGTGTCGAAACGCCGCCGCGGTAAGGAATTCGAGGAGTTTCCGGAACTGCTCAATTATCTGATGCGGCGCTTCCCCAATCCGCCGAAAAGCCAGCAGGGCGCGCCCGAGGCGCAGGCCGACATCAAATATCGCGATCTCAAGCCCATTACCGAGGAAACCGAAGGCTTCAACAGGATCGCCGACGAGCTGCGCGCATTCTCCGAACGATTCATGACCGCGGCCTCGCCCGGCATCATTTCGACCACGATGCTCAACGCCCACTACGAATCCCATGACGCCTATCTCGACGCCATCGCGCGCGAGATGAGCAACGAATACCAGGCGATTCACAAGGCCGGTCTTGTTCTGCAGATCGACGCGCCAGATCTCGCCATGGACCGCACCATGATGTACCGCGACCTTTCGGATGCCGACTTCGTCAAGCGCTGCGAGCGCCACGTCGCCGCGATCAACAGAGGCATCGCCGGCATCCCGCGCGACCGGGTGCGGCTGCACGTCTGCTACGGCAATTGGGAAGGCCCGCACATCCACGACATCGCGCTCGACAAGATCCTGCCGGCGCTCTACCAGGCCAATGTCGGCGCGCTCTCGATCGAGTTCTCCAATCCGCGCCATGCCCATGAATACGCAGCGCTCAAGCGCGTGCCGTTCCCCAAGGACATGATCCTCATTCCGGGCGTGGTCGAAACCACCAGCAATTTCGTCGAACACCCGGAAGTCGTGGCCCGCCGCATCGAGGAAGCGGTCGCCACCATCGGCGACCGCGAGCGCGTCATCGCCTCGAGCGATTGCGGCTTCGGCACCTTCACGCGGCGCGAATGGGTCATCGAGCCGGTGGTTTGGCTCAAGCTCAAGGCGATCCGCGACGGCGCCGACATCGCCTCGGCGCGGCTGTGGGGAAAGAAGGTCGCGTGACGAACCTCGTCCTCTACGATTTCGGCAATTCGGTGTGCTGCCAGAAGGTTCGCATCACGCTGCGCGCCAAGAACTTGGAATGGCAGGCGATCGGCGTCAACCTGTTCACCAGCGAGCAGTACGATCCGAACTATCTCAAGCTCAATCCCAAAGGCGTCGTGCCGACGCTGGTCCATGACGGCAAGCCGGTGATCGAATCGACGCTGATCTGCGAATACATCGACCAGACCTTTCCGCAGCCGCCGCGGCTTATTCCCGCCGACCCGTGGCGGCAAAGCCGCATGCGGCTGTGGAGCAAGATGGTGGACGAAGGCCTGTTCGAAGGCGTCACCGAGATCAGTTTTTCGGCGATGTTTCGCGAGCGCATGAAAAACATGTCCGAGGAGCTGCGGCAAAAGCGCTTTCGCAACGTCGGCGATCCGCGCCGCACCGATCGCTTCAAATCGACCTACGAGCACGGCGTGCAATCGCCGTTTGTCATTCACGCCGTTGCCGCCTACGAACGCGCTTTCAAAATGCTCGAAGCCGCGCTCGCGGAGGGCGGTCCTTGGATCCTCGGCGCTGAACCGTCGCTCGCCGACATCAATCTGATGCCGTTCGCGGCGCGGCTCGATTATCTCGGCCTGCTCGACCTGTGGACGAGCGGCCGGCCGCGGGTGCAGGATTGGTGGAAGCACGCCAGCGCATGGCCTAGCTTCAAATCCGGACTATATGATCTGATCTCGGAAGCTGAATTCGCCGAAATGCGCACCCACGGCCCGAGCATTCGCGACGGCATCGCGGCACACATTCAGATGCTGCGGAGCGCGGCATAGAGTCCATTGCGAGGAGCGAAGCGACGAAGCAATCTGTACGCTGCACCAATGACATGGATTGCTTCGTTGCGATCGCGATGACGATGTCTCTATAACTTCCGTTTCATATCACCAGCACAGGAACAACACCGTGATCGATCTTTACACTTGGACGACGCCGAACGGCCGCAAGGCCTCCATCGCGCTCGAGGAAATGGGCCTGCCCTATACGGTGCATCCCGTCGACATCGGCAAGGATGAGCAGTTCAAACCGGAGTTCCTGAAGATCAGTCCGAACAACCGCATCCCGGCGATCGTCGATCGCGATAATGGCATGAGCCTGATGGAATCCGGCGCCATCCTGATCTATCTCGCCGACAAGACCGGCAAGCTGCTGCCGAAATCCGGCGAGGGCCGTTACCGCACCATCGAATGGCTGATGTGGCAGATGGGCGGCCCGGGCCCGATGTTCGGCCAAGTTCATCACTTCACCAAATACAATCCGGGCAAGGCGCCTTACGCCGAGGAGCGTTATCTCAAGGAAGCGCACCGGCTCTATGGCGTGCTCGACAAGCGGCTCGCCGATCACGAATTCGTCGCCGACGCCTATTCGATCGCCGACATCGCCATCTGGCCCTGGGTGTCGCGCTACGAATGGCAAACGGTCGATCTCAACAAATATCCCAACGTCAAGCGCTGGTACGTCGCCATCGCCAAGCGCCCGGCGACGCAAAAGGGCTACAAGGTGCCAAAGGACGTCGGCGAGGTGCCGATCCCGGCATGATATGTTCCGTCACCCTTCGAGGGCCGCCCGCGGCGGGCACCTCGGGATGACGGAATAAGAGGGCAGGAGACTCCCATGGACGACATCACCCGCGACCCGACGGCGATTCGCGCCGAGGACATCAACCCACGCTACAATTGGGGCCGCGCGCTGCCGGCGCTGGGCACGATGGCGGTCGATTTCGAGGAGCGGGTCGATTATCGGCGGCTGCACCGCTATCGGCTCGGCCGAGTCAAGCAGGCGCTGGAGAGATCGCAGCTCGGCGCGCTGCTCGTATTCGACGTCAACAATATCCGCTACGTCACCTCTACGAAGATCGGCGAATGGGAGCGCGACAAGCTGTGCCGCTGGGCGCTGGTCACGCGCACCAGCAACGATCCGATCCTGTGGGACTTCGGCTCGGCTGCGGTGCATCACAAGCTCTACACGCCATGGCTTAAGCCGGAAAACTGCAAAGCCGGCCTGATCGGGCTGCGCGGCACCGTCAATCCGGCCTTCGGCCTGATGGAGCGCCACGCCAAGGAGATCGCGTCGCTGATCAAGGAAGCCGGCTGCGAGAAAATGCCGGTCGGCGTCGACATCATCGAGCCGCCGATGATGTTCGAATTGGAGAAAGCCGGCCTCAAGGTGGCCGACGGCCAGCAGACCATGCTGGAAGCGCGCGAGATCAAATCGGCCGACGAGATCGCGCTGCTCAACCGCTCGGCCGCGATGGTCGACGGCGCCTATCACCTCATCAACGAACAGCTCAAGCCCGGCGTGCGCGAGAACGACATCGTCGCCGAGGTCAACAAGTTCCTCTATCACCATG
>DATJYT010000448.1:0-14494 GCA_035499475.1 Xanthobacteraceae bacterium
CTGTAAGGAGGGAGAAACGACATGGAAGTCATCCTCGGGATCGGGGTGCTGTTCGCAACCTGGGCGATCGTTATCTGGGGCTCGATCTACTTCAATCGAAACGTCCATTGAGCGCTCTGTAACGTCGGGCGCCGTACAGCGCGAGAAGCCGCGCCAGACCGCAGCTCGGCACGGCGTTGGCACAATGCAGGACCGGATGTGCGCGATGCACATTTTCGGCGGGTGAGAGATTTTTCAATTCTGACGCCGCAAAGCGAACGGCGCGGCGACGCAAGACAAACCGCGCGACGCCCGCTATCTTTCGCCGCGCAATGGACGATCTCACCGGCCACGCGCGTTCGCTTGCCGTCGATCCGATCACGCTCGAAGTGATCCGGCACGGCCTCGTCTCGATCGCCAACCAGATCGACGCCAATATCAAGCGCACCGCGTTCAGCCCGTACATTTACGAGTACAACGACTTCGCGGTCGGACTCACCGACGCATCAGGCCAATTGATCGCGCAGTGCACCGGCGGCATGCCGCCGTTCGTCGCCGACTCGGTCGGCATGGCGGTGCGCGACGGGTTGCAGATCTACGGTGCGGAACGGCTGCGCCACGGCGATGTGGTGCTGTGCAATCACGCCGCGGTCCAGGGCCAACACCTCAACAACACCGTAATGTACACACCGATCCTCGCCGGACGCGAACGCGAGCGCCTGATCGGCTTCTTTGCCATCAACGTGCACTGGATCGATATCGGCGGCTCGGTGCCGCGCACCACCGACATTTTCATGGAGGGGCTGCAGCTTCGCTCCATCAAGCTCGTGGCGCAGGGCGAGCCGATCGAGGAAGTCTATCGCATCATCGAGAACAATACGCGCCAGCCGACCGAATTGATGGGCGACATCGCGGCCCAGCTTGCCGGCTGCCTGCTCGGCCGCGATCTCACCACCGCGCTCGCCGCCAGATACGGCGCCGACATTTTCCTGCGCGCGGTCGATCTCATCCTTGATCAGTCGGAAGCCGCGGCACGCGCGTTCATCCGGGCGATGCCGGACGGCGTCTATACCGCCGAAAGCTTTCTCGACAACGACCGCTCGGGCAATGAACCGCTGCCCATCAAGGTCAAAGTCGTCGTCCAGGATGATGAACTGACCATCGACTATTCCGGCATCACCGGGGTGGCGAAGGGGCCGATCAATTCCGGCTATTTCGGCGGCGGCCAGACCACCGCGCGCGTCGCCTTCAAGTATCTGCTCGGCGCCGACGAAATGGCCAACGAAGGCACGTTCAGGCCGCTCAGGCTCGTGCTGCCGCCGGGAAAAATTCTCAGCGCCGAGCCGACCGCGCCGATGGGCAATTATTCGACGCCGTTCCCGACCGTGATCGATACCGTGATCCTAGCGCTGGAGAAGGCGCTTCCCGCCCGCGTGCCCGGCGGCCATTTCGGCACCCATTCGGGCGTTCGCTTTTACGGCAAGCGCGCCGACGGCAGCTTCTTCGGCACCCACGACAGCGGCCACGGCGGCTGGGGCGCCTCACCCACCCATGACGGCGCCGGGCCGTTCCGCACCATGGCGCACGGCGACACCCGCATCATTCCGCTCGAATTGCAGGAAGCGTCGCTGCCGATCCGCATCGAGGAATTTTCGCTGCGCGAGGATTCGGCAGGCGCCGGAAAATTTCGCGGCGGCCTGGGCTACCGCAAGACCTATCGTATTCTCGATCCGTGCATGGTGCAGACCAATCTCGATCGCACCAAATTTCCGCCGCGCGGCGTTCAGGGCGGCAGCGCGGCCAAGCCCGGACGCTTCACGCTGATCGACGGGCAGACCGGCGCATCGCGGCCGGTCGAGAAAGAAAAAGGACTTGAACTGAAACCCGGCGACCGATTGTGCGTGGAAACCGGCGGCGGTGGCGGTTATGGCTCGCCGCGCGAGCGCGCGCCCGAAGCGATCCAGCGCGACCTCGACGCCGGCTACGTGACGCGCGAGGCGGCTGCCAAGGAATACGCCATAACCATCGATGCCGACGGCACGGTGCGGCGCTAGAGGCGTCTTGATGAAATTTTCAACGCAACCTCGACATCCGTCATGCCCGCGCTTGTCGCGAGCATCCACGTCTTTCCCACACGGCACCGCAACAGTGTGGATGGCCGGGACAAGCCCGGCCATCACGGCATCAATGCTGGTTGCGCTCCTCTTCACTTTCGCAACAACCGCATCCCGCGCCGAAACGGTCGAGGATTTCTACCGCGGCAAGACCGTCACCATGTATGTCGGCACCGGGGTCGGCGCCGGCGCCATCAGCGGCTATCCGACGGCGCTGGGACCGCTGATGAAGAAATATCTTCCGGGCCATCCGGATTTCATTCTGTCCTATATGCCGGGCGGCGGCGGCATCAAGGCGGCGAATTTCATCTACGGCATCGGCCCGCAGGACGGCACTGCGTGGGGCTTCATCACCCGGGGCTTTCTGCTCGCGCCGCTCCTCAAAATTCCCCAGGCGCAATTCGACCCGACCAAGTTCAATTGGATCGGCAGCCCGTCGCGCACGGTGTCCATGGGCATGGTGTGGAACGCCTCGACCGACGTGCGCACCATTGCAGACGCCATGCACAAGGAGGTCGTGGTCGGCGCCACCAGCATCGCCCAGGACACCGGCATCTTTCCGCGTGCTCTCAACGAGATCGCCGGCACCAAATTCAAGATCGTGCCCGGCTATTCCGGTCTCGGCGCCGTCGACCTCGCCATCGAACGCGGCGAGGTGCAGGGCAAGGTGGGCTCGACCTGGAAGTCGCTCAACAGCGGCCCGACCGCCAACTGGGTGCGCGACAAGAAGGTCACGGTGCTGGTGCAACTCGGCGTCAAGAAAGCGCCCGACATTCCGCAGGACGTTCCACTCGGTCTCGACCTCGCCAAATCGCCCGACGATCGCAAAGTGCTTGAGGTGCTGTGTGCGCCGAGCGCCACCGGCTATCCATCATTCATGGGTCCCGGGGTGCCGAAGGAGCGCATCGACGCGGTGCGCAGCGCCTATGAGCAAAGCCTCAAGGACCCCGAGTTCGCCGAAGCCGTTCAACGCCAGGGGCTCGACCTCGATCCGATCGGCGCGGAGGAATTGACCAATGTGGTGCGCGGCATCTATGCGCTGCCGGCCGCCGCGGTCGAACGCGCCCGCGAACTGCTGCCGGCGCCGTAGCGCTATTGTTCGGCGTAACGCCTGGCTTGATCCACCAGTTCTTTCGGCGTCGCCACACACGCCTCGACCATCTTCTGCACCTCTTCGCCCGAGAGCGGCTCGAGCGTGAGGTTGCGCTGTTTGATTTCGGCGGCGAAGTCGGGGTCCTGCATCGTCGCCATGAACGCCCGGCGCAGCGCCGCCGCGCGCTCCGGCGGAATGTTCGGCTCGGCCACGATGGTGCGACCGATATCCGGGCCGCTGCCGAGAAGGCCCAGGATGCGCCGCGAGCGATCGTCGACCGCAAGGTCGAGAAGCCCGGGCGCGTCCGGCACTTCGGCAATCCGGTGCGCGCCCTGCGCGTAGAGCACCTTGATCTTATGCTCGGCGAGCCAGTCCGGGTGGCTGGTCTCGATCGCTTCCCAGGCGATGCCGCCGATCGCATCGGTCTCGCCGCGCATCATCGCCAGCGCCTGGTCGGGCGAGCCGCGGTAGCCCTTGATGACCTTGATCTTGGTGCCGATGAGATCGTTCAGCGCTTCGGGAATGAAGTTCGAGGTGTTGGAGGCGATGGTGCCGGCCATGAGGATTTGGCGGTGCTTGGCCTCCTCGATCGTCTGCACCGGCGAAGTGTGCCAGACCACCGACACCGTCGCCGTCGAGACGATGCGGCCGATCCAGACCAGCTTGACCGGATCGAACTCGCCCGGACCGCCCAAAACCTTGCCGAGCGTCAAGGCATCCAGGAAGGTGCCGAGCGTGGTGCCGTCTTGCGGCGTCACCGACGTCATGTAGCCCGCGGCGATGACGCCGCTGCCGCCCAGCATGCTCTTGATGACGATCGTCGGATTGCCGGGAATGTGGCGCGTGAAATACGGCGCGAACACCCGCGCATAAAGATCGTAGCCGCCGCCGGGCGGGAACCCGACCAGAAGCGTGATGCTCTTGCCGCGGTAGAAATCCGCGACCGGATCGGCCATGGCGGGACCGGCCGCGAACAGCAGCAGTGCGCTCACGCAAAGAAGACGCCGTAACGCCACCCGGTCGATCACCGCTCCATCTCCGGCTTACAGCTTGAGCAGCATTTTGGCGGTGCCGCTGAGAATTTTCTCCTTATCGGCCGCCGCAAGGTCGAGTTGACGGACGAGATCGAGGCCGCGCTGCTTAAGTGCGATCAGCATCGGCGAATCGGTGCCGAAAATCAAACGCTCGGCGCCCACCGTCTTGATCGCGCATTCCACTGCCGGCGCGTGATAGCTCACCGTATCGAAATAGATCGAATGCAGATAATCGCTCGGCTTGCGGGTGATGTAGAGCGGCGGTCCATAGGGTCCGAGGATCACCGGATCGTCGCGCAGCTCGTAGGCATAGTCCATGCGGCCGATGATTTCGCAGATGCCGCCGCCGAGATGGCTGGCGACGAATTTGAGATTCGGAAATTCCTCGAACACGCCGTTGACGATGAGCCGCGCGAGCGCAAGGCAACTGTCGAACGGCCGGCCGACGCTCGACGCAAGCCGGAACTCGCGCATGCGCTCCTCGCCGAAGCCGACCGACGGCGGATGCATGAACACCGGAATGTCGAGCGCGCAGGCCAGAGCAAAGAACGGCCGCGCATCGGCGTCGTCCGGATAGGCCCCGCGATGGCTCGAGCTGATGAGCACGCCGCGCAGATCGTCCTGCCGCACCGCGCGTTCGAGTTCGCGCAGATGATCCTCGCCGCCGCCCGGGATCGCGGTGGCGATCGCGACCACCTTGTCCTTGTGCCGGTCGCGCAGCGACGCCAGGTATTCGTTGGCGGCGCGGATGAACGGCACCGCTTCGTCGCGGCGGAATTTCTTCAAATAATGGCCGGAGTTCGAGATCACGCTGATGTCGAGACCGACCTCGTCGTGCAGCCGCAGCACGTTCTCGATCGTCGCCGGACAGCGACCGCGATAGTGCGGCTCGGCCTGTTCTTCGGGCGAATGGACATGGGTATGCCAGTCGATGATCATGGTGCCTGCGCTTGCTGCGGTCGTGGAATGAGCGCCGCAGCATGCAATAATAGAGTGAGGTGCGCCACCGCGCGGTGACGGCGCACCGTGCTTCAGCAGATGGGCAATCCGGAAAGGCGATCCCCAAAATGGGCGAGAAGTCGCCGCCGTGGCACAAGGTCGCGCGCGACTTGAGGGTGGCGTGCACCGCTGGCGTCGCTCGAATGAACCCAAATTTTTGTATTCCACCACGGCCGCGGGACGGTTTCGGCGATCGTGGTAGGATTAGCTTTACCCTCACGGCGCGCCATCCTATTGCGCGTGCCGCGATGTTAGTGGCACCATACCCAGACTGAGCAATCCCGGGTGCGGACGGCCCGGCATAATCTTCGGAGATTTTCTGGCGGAATTTCTTGGGGACTAGCCCGTTCCTTGTTTCGAGAGGTCAATGTGTTTGGAGAAGCGGCGCAGCGAGGCCATGTTGCGAAGTTCTTCGATGCAATCGGACGAATTCGCGGCAGGTCAAACGCACAATTTCCGAACGGGCTCCGGAGCTTTACCGGGCGGTCGCTTTGTCTTTTTCTGATAAGCGCTGCCGTTTTCTCGTTATTGTCCTACCCGACAGCGGCGGTAGCGCAGGACAAGGTGCTCGAGATCGGCGTGCTGGCGATCGGTCCGCGCAACATTCCGACGTGGCATTGCGGGCAGCAGGATTATCAGCCGGGCAGTTCCGAGCCGCTGCGCGAGACGCGGCCGTTCTACGTGCCGGGGCTGATCGACGGGCTTGAAAAGCTCGGCTACGTCGAAGACCGCGCCGATACCGTCAACACGCCCGGCCGGCGCTTCCGCATTCAACTGCGTATGGGCAATCAGACCCAGCTGCGAAACTACGCCAGGGAATTCGTCGAGGAGAAGATCGACTTCATCGTCGCCATCGCCACGGTCGCGGTGCGCATCGCGCAGGAAGAGACACGCGCCTATCCGATCCCGATTCTGTTCCCCGGCATCAGTGACCCGATCGCGGACGGCTTCGTGGAATCGCTGGCGCATCCGGGCGGCCATATCACCGGCGTCAGCCATCAGCAGGTGCAGGGCAGCGCCAAGCGCGTCGAGCTGTTTCAGGAGATGATTCCAGGCCTGCATCGGATGATCACGCTGCGAAAATCTGGCTATGGCCCTTCGCAGAACAGCATGGTGGAGATTCGCTCCGCCGCGGAGCGCCTCCACATCGACGTGCTCGACTGGACCGCCAACGACCGCTCGGAACTGCAGGAGGTGCTGACCAAAGCGCGTCGCGAAAACGCCGACGGCATCATGATGCTGGCCGACGCATTCATGATCAGCAATATCGACCTTATCGTCGAAAGCAGCCTCGCGCAGCGCGTGCCGCTGTTCGGCTTGCAGGATTTCATGGCGGATTGGGGCGCGATCGCCGCTTACGGTCCGAGCACCTATCAGGCCGGCGCGCGTGTGGCCGGCTATATCGACAAGATCGTCAAAGGCGCCGATCCGGGCCAACTCCCGGTCGAGCCGCTGGATCCCATTCTCGTCGTCAATATGAAGGCCGCCGCGTGCATCGGGGTGTCCCTACCCCTCGATGTCCTCAGTCAGGCGGATCGCGTCATCCGGTAGGGCCAATTCATTAGAGGGGCCGACATGAAACGAATTCTTGCAATCGCGGTGGGCATGAACCCTGAACGGGACAGCCGCCAAATCTGGCACAACATCATCGGCAGCGGCGAAAACGTGCCGATGCGGCCCTACGTCACCGGCCTGATCGAAGGCTTGACGACGGCTGGAATGGTTCCAGGCAAGGACTTTCAAATCGACTATGCGACCTGCGAGCCCAAAGGCTTCGCCCCGTTCGTGAAGAGCGCCATCGGCGATATCAACCCGGACGCCGTATTCGCCATGTCGACGACGGCCGCAAAGGCGGCGATGGCGGCGTCGAAAACTGTGCCGATCGTGTTTCCGAGCATTTCCGATCCGGTGGAAGACGGATTGGTGAAGTCATGCGCGTCGCCCGGCAAGAACGCGACCGGTGTGCAAGCGATGCGTCGCCAGACGTCCGACGAATGCCTTGAACTCTTCAAGGCGACCGTACCGAGCCTGCGCACCATATTCGGCATGCACAAGCCGGATTACGGACCCTCGATCCGGGCCTACAAAAGCGTCAGGGCGGCGGCGAAACGCGCCGGCGTGACTTTCAAGCCGCTGGTCGTTCGCTCGCAGCAGGATATCGTCGACGCAATGACGAAACTGTCGCCGAAGACCGGAAACAAAGGACCGGAGCACGGCGTCCTGGTCATGGCCGACGATCTGGCGCTCAGCGCGTGGCCGAAGATTGCCGCGATCGGCGCCGAGAGACAAATTCCCAATTTCTTTCCAGTAACCGATTGGGTGAAGAGCGCGGCGCCAAGCGTGCTCGCCGGTTTTGGCATTCCGCAGCTAAGATGCGGCAGGGCGGCCGCTCCCTACATGCAGAAAGTCCTCAACGGCGTGCGGCCGCAGGACCTTCCGGTCAAGCGCGCCGGCGGATTTGAATGGGCGATCAACAATAGCTTGGCGAAGCAGATGGGCATCGCGATTCCGGCGAGCGTGCTAAGCGCCGCGGATCGGGTGATCTGAAAGCTGCGACAAGGCCGTAGCGTGATTGGTGGGCCGGATGGACGGTGCGGACACTGCTGCAACCTCCTCCGCGCCGGCGGTTTCGGTCCGGCGCGGCCGCATCGTCCGTCGATATTTTCTCATCTTCGCGACGCTCGTCGGCGGCATGCTGATCGTCAGCGTGCTGCTTGAAATGTGGTTTCGCTACGAGGAAGCCCGCCAGAGCATCGAAGTCGCCCATCGCCAGATGGCAGAGCTCGCAGCCTTGCGCATTCGCAACTACGTGGACGAAGTCGCCGAGGCCGTGCATCTCGCCGCCCAGCCGCGCAACCTCGCCGACGGCCGCGTCACCGCCGATTACATCGTCGATCTGCGCAACCTGCTCAAAAATGTTCCGTCGATACGCAACGCGGTCGACATCGACACCGATGGGCACGAGCAGCTTCGCGTCTCGCGCATCGGTCCGTCGCTTCCGGACACCAAGGCCGATCACCGGTCCGACCCCGCGTTCGCCGCCGCGCTTGCGGGGGGAACCTATTTCGGCCCGATCATCTTCCCGCAGAACTCGTTCGAGCCGTGGATCATGCTCGCGGTGCCGATCGAGCCCTACCGCGGCGACGTGGTCGGCGTCCTCGCCGCCGACGTCAATGTCCGATACGTGTGGGACGTGGTGCAGGCAATCCACATCGGACAATCCGGCTACGCCTATGTGGTGAGTTCGGGCGGCACGCTGGTGGCGCATCCGGACCTGCATCTGGTCCTGCAACGCACCGACATGTCGCGGCAGCCCCAGGTCGCCGTCGCCCTGCAACATCCCGGAAACGGCGACGGCGGCATCGGCATTTACAGGAATCTCAATGGCCAGCGTGTCCTTGTCGCACACGCCGCCATACCGAATCTCGGTTGGACGGTATTCGTCGAACGCCCAATGACCGAAGTCTATGGACCGCTCGCCGCATCGCTGGCGCGCACCGGCGGCGTGCAGCTCCTTTTCTGCATCATGACCGTGGCCGCCGCGGTCATTCTCGGACGGCGCGTCGTGCGCCCGATCGAGGTGCTGCGGCAGGGCGCGGCGCGGCTGGAGGCCGAGGATCTCGGCGCCCGGCTCAATCTCAAGACCGGCGACGAGTTCGAGGAACTCGCCGACGATTTCAACCGCATGGCCGGCCGCCTCCAAAGCGCCTATGCGGGTCTCGAACAGAAAGTCGCCGAGCGAACGCAGGCGCTTGAACAATCGCTCGACCGCATCAAAGGTCTCGGCGAAACCATCCAGGCGGTGAGCGCCTCACTCGACCTGCAGAAAGTCCTGCAAACCATCGTCGTTCACGCCACGGAATTGTCGCGATCGGACGCCGGGCTGATCTACGAATTCGACAGCGCCGCCCAGACCCTTCACTTTCGTGCCGGCCACCAGTTGTCGCCGGCATTTGTCGACAAGATCAAGGCCTCGCCGCCGGCGTTCAACGACAGCATCATCGGCCGCGCCGTCCTCAACGGCGCCCCCGTGCAGATGCACGACGTGTCGGCGGACGCCTCTTATGCGTTCAAGGAATTGATCCTGACCGCGGGCTATCGCGCACTGGTCGGCGTTCCGATCATCCGCAGCAGCCGGATGCTCGGCGGCATCGTGCTCGCCCGCAAGATGGTCGGAGAATATACCAACGACGAAATCAAGCTGTTGGACACGTTCGCCAACGGCTCCGCCATCGCCATCGAGCATGCGCGGCTGTTTCACGAAGTCGAGCAGAAAAACGCCGCGTTGCAACTTGCGAGCCAGCATAAATCGGCGTTTCTCGCCAATACCAGCCACGAACTACGCACGCCGATGAATGCTATTCTCGGCTTCACCGATCTGCTGCTCGACGGAATCTACGGCGAGGTCGGTCGGCAACTGCGCACGCCGATCGAGCAAATTCACTCCAACGGCCAGCACCTCCTGCAACTCATCAACGACATCCTGGATTTATCGAAGATCGAAGCCGGCCGCATCGAGCTGAACCTCGGCGAATACAGCGCCGACGACGTAGTCGCGGCGGCCATGACCACGGCGCAGCCGCTGGCGCGAGAAAAGGGCCTGGCATTGAACGCGAATGTCCAAAAGAAGATCGGTCCATGCTATGGCGACGGCAAGCGGATGTATCAGGTGCTGCTCAACCTGGTCGGCAATGCGGTGAAATTCACTCATCGCGGCCACGTTGACGTCGTCGTCGATGCGGCGAACGGCGAGGTCCATTACACCGTCAAGGATACCGGCATCGGCATTCCACCCGAGCAGCTCGACGCCATCTTCGAGGAATTCGGCCAGGGCGATCCCTCGGTCGTGAAAGAGTTCGGCGGCACCGGATTGGGTCTTGCCATCGCCAAGCGTTTCGTCACCATGCACGGTGGACGCATCTGGGCGGAGAGCACGCCCAATGTCGGGTCGACGTTCTACGCCGTGGTGCCGCAGCGGGTGACGCTTTCGGGAGAGCCGCACGCATGAGCGCCCTCGTCATGCATGTCGAGGACAATCCCGCCAATCGCATGATTGTGCGCGATCTCCTGCGCTATCGCGGCTACCGCGTGGTGGAGGTGACCGACGGCGGCGAAGCCGTGCTCTCGGCCGAGCGCGAGCGTCCCGACATCATCCTGATGGACGTCCAGCTGCCGAAGATCTCGGGCTTCGAAGCGGCGCGGCGCATCAAGGCGCGCGATGACCTGCGGCACATCCCCATCGTGGCGGTGACGTCGTTCGCGCTCAGCGGCGACGACCGCAAGGCCATCGCCGCAGGCTGCGACGCTTATGTGGCAAAGCCCTATAAGCCCAAGGAGCTTTTGCGCGTCATCGAAGAGCTGTTGCCGCCCGGCAAGATCAATCGCTGAAATTCGGCAAACGCTTCACGGCGTCGGCGCGCCGAACAAAAACTCTCCTCTTCAGCGCTTCGCGACATTCACCGGCTGGAGAATGGTCTTCGCGACGTAGTCGCCGATCTTGTAGCCCATGTCCCGGCCGACCTTGGTGGAGAAGCGATAGTGAAAGCCGGCCCAGATGCGCGCTTCGGAAACCTCATCGACAAACGCGCGAATGTTGGTCCAACTGTGGATGACGCCCGGCGCGGTCGGACTGGTGTTTGAAATCTTCTCCATATCCGCGGTCCCGAACACCGCGAGCACCACGCCGGCGAGGGCCGCGCTCTCGATGCAGTGCGCGCATGGGTATTCCGGGTGCATGGGCGTGAAGTCGAACGGCTGCCAGGCGGCGTCGCGCTCGGTCGCCGGATTGCCGTCCATATCGCCGTTGCGGATGGCGGTGACCGGCCGCCAGAATTCGTAGTGATACTTGGCGTCGAACACGGCGATCAGGCCGTCGGCTCGCGCCGCCGCGACCAGCGCAAACAGCCGGGCGCAGTCGACGACGCTGAGTTCTTTGTCGGCCGCAAGCAAACGGATGATCGGATAGTAAACGCGGCCGTCGACCGCGAGCCAGAAGCGGGCATCCTCGGTCTGCCGCGCCGAACGCTGGGTGCTGGTGCGGCTGCCAAGTTCCTTGATCTCGTTATAGCTCGCGGCCCACTCGGCGCTGCTGAGAGCGACCGGAGGCTCGGGCCGAAATTGCGAGGCGCTGGTCAAGACAAACGGCTTCACGCCCGGCCAGTGCGACGCGAGCGGCAAGACGGTCGGCACATAGACACCGGGCGTCGTCCGCGGCCGGTACACGTCCGGCGCGGTGGCGCCGTCGTTCGCCCGCGCCTCCAGCATCTTGGCTCCGATCGCTTCGCCGAGCCTGACGCCCTCGTCTTTGGCCGGACCGTCGGGAATGGCGGTAAGATAGGTGGCAAGCGCGGCCTTCATCTCGGCCTGGGCCTGCGGATTGATGCCGGCGAGCACCGTTCCCGCTGCGGCAGCCGCAGCGGCCTCCTTCGAGGCGGTTGGCGCCGCCGGGAGCTGCAAAAGATAAGGTTGGTATTTCCGCTCTATCGAGTTGACGGCATCGAACATTGCGAGTTGCGTCATCGCCATGACGCGCTCGCCCGGCGGCGGCGGTATATTGTGGCTGACGATGAAAGCCACCGCTTTCTCATTCCAGTCGCCGATCACGTCGGCGGCGGCCGATTGCGCCATTGCGAGCAGCGCAACGGCGGCCAAAGCATTGCGACGACTGGCGTTCATTGTTTCGCCTCCTGATTGCGGCGGCGGCGGCCGCATGCGACAAATCTGGCTGCGACAGCCCAGGAAGTACTGGCGGAGTTCCGGGAAATTTCCGGGAAATTCAGAGGCGAGCTGGCGCGCATGGCTGAAGATCGGCAGATCGCGATCGGTTTGTTTCGATTCGACGCCAGAAGCGGCCGGTTGTGGCGCGATGCCCGCGAGGTAAAGCTCACGCCGCGGGCTGCCGCAGTGCTCTGCGTGCTCGCCGAACGCGCTCAAGACGTCGTCGCCAAGCAGGAGCTTTTCGACCGCGTCTGGGGCGGCATGGCGGTCGGCGACGACGCCTTGACTTCATGCATTCAGGAATTGCGCGGCGCACTCGGCGACGACGCGCGAAACCCGCGCTACATCGAGACTCGGCACCGGCGCGGCTATCGCCTGATGGTCCCGGCCACCGCGGTCGTCGATCGCAACGAAACTGCCGCACCGCTGCCGGTATCGGCTCCCGAACCGTCGCGGCTGGTCGGGCGACGGGCCGAACTCGAGGACCTTGGGCGCAGCTTCGAGCGCGCAAGATCCGGCCGCCGTCAAATCGTGTTTGTCACCGGCGAGCCGGGCATCGGCAAAAGCTCGCTGGCCGATGCCTTTCTGGAGCCGTTGCAGAGCGACCGCCGGGTCAGGATCGCGCACGGCCAATGCCTGGACCATCATGGCGTCGGCGAACCCTATCTTCCCTTGATCGAAGCGCTCACACGGCTGGCCGGTGGTCCGGAAGGCACGGCGGTGAAAGCAATTCTCTCGGCTCAGGCGCCGAGTTGGCTTGCGCAAATGCCCTCTCTGTGGAGCCGGTCGGAGCGCAGCGTATTGGAAGCGCGCGGCCGGCCGACGCGCGAACGCATGATGCGCGAACTGACGCTCGCGGTCGAGACCGTCGCGACCGACGCGACCCTCGTTCTCAAGCTCGAAGACATTCACTGGAGCGACGCCTCCACGCTCGATTGGCTTGCCCACGTGGCGCGCCGCCCGGAGCCCGCCCGCCTCATGGTGCTGGCAACGTTGCGGCCCGCCGACGCGGCGGCCGCGAAAGCGGGCCTCGACGATCTGGTGAACGAACTGGCTTTGCACGGCCGCTGCACCGAGATCGCGCTCGCTCCGCTCGGCCTCGAAGCCATCGAAACCTATCTGAAAGCAAGACTGGGGGATCGGGATGCCGCGGCGCGGTCCCGCGAGATGGGGCCTCTCCTGCTGGAGCGCACCGGCGGCAATCCGCTGTTCCTCACCAGCATCGTCAATCAGCTTTTACGACAGGCCTCGCCGGCAGGTGCATCCGGCGCCATCGTGTCGATCCCGCAGGACGTGCGGCGCTTTATCGATCGGCAAATCGACGAGCTTGGCGAGTCAGACCGCGACATGCTGGCTGTAGCAAGCGTAGTTCGCCGCGAATTCGCGACCGCGACCGTTGCAGCGGCACTGGAAATCGATGCCGAGCAAGTCGAAAGCGCCTGCGCGCGACTGGTCCGGCAAGGTGTGTTCATCACCAAGTCGGCATCCGCCGTCTGGCCGGACGGCACCCGCGTGGAGCTTTACGCATTTCGGCACGATCTCTACCGCGAGCTGTTGTACGATCGTCTGCCGCCGACACGCCGCGCGACAAGCCACGCCCGCGTCGGCCGCAGGCTGGAGGCCGGGTGGAGCGGCAACCTCGACGCGATCGCCGCGGAACTGGCGGAGCACTTCGAGCGCGGCAACGCGCTCGCCCGCGCGATCCCCCATCATCAGCGTGCCGCCGCCAAAGCCATGCGCCGCAGCGCCAACGAGGAGGCCATCGGCCATTTGCGGCGGGCGCTCGATGCCCTCGGCAACGTCGCCGAGGACGTCGAGCGCATCAAGCTTGAAGTCAATTTGCATATCGGGCTCGGCGCCGCCTTCATGGCAATGCACGGATTTGGCGCCCCTCAAGTGCTGGAAGCCTATTCGAGGGCAGAGGTGCTCTGCGAGCGTTTGGGCCAGCCCGCGGATATTTTTCCGGCGCTATGGGGCCAATGGCTGTTTCGGTGGGGCCGAAGCGAAGTCGATGCGGCCTGGCGGCTTTGCGAGAGACTATTGGCGCTCGCGGAGAAGTCCGGCGATGCCGGACTGAAGCTTCAAGCACACCACGCCGCCTGGGCCACCTCGCTTGGCCGCGGCGAACTCGCCGACGTCGAGCGGCACGCGCAAGCAGGTCTCGCCCTCTACGATACGAAGATCCATCAGGCGATGGCCTCGAGTTACGGCAACCATGACCCGAGCACCTGCGCCCGCAATTTTTCGGCGCTGGCGCTGGCGCTGACCGGCGAAGAGGAACGCGCGCGCGCCACGGCCGACCGGGCACTCGCCGTAGCAACGAGCCTCAATGACCCATTTTCGCTGGCGCTGACTTTATTTTTCTCGGCAGCGACGGCGCAAATTCTGGGCGACGTGGCGATCGCCGCCCAGCGCGCCGAGGCGGGCGAGCGCTTGGCGACCGAGTACGACCTCGCACTCGCACGCGCGTGGAGCATGGGCGTGATGGGATGGTGTGCGGCCGAGAACGGCGAGCCCGATCGCGGCATCGCTACGTTGGGCGAAGCGGTCGTCGCATT
>DATJYT010000449.1:0-3898 GCA_035499475.1 Xanthobacteraceae bacterium
GAAATCGACGCGCTGCAGGCGAAAGTCGCCGATCCGCAATTCTACGCGCGCGACCGCGCCGGCTTCGAAAAGGTCACCGTGGCGCTTGGTGAGTTGCAGCGAAAGATGACCGCGGCCGAGGACGAATGGCTCGCCCTCGAAATCCTGCGCGAGGAGCTTGCCGGCCGTTGACCGTCGGGTCTCACACCGGCGGCATTTGATCGCGACTCCCACGCACCGTCATGGCTGGACTGGTTCCGGCCATCTACGTCTTTGGGTTGGCAACACCTTTAAGACGTGGATGCCCGCGACAAGCGCGGGCATGACGAGTCAAAGTTTGTTGCCGCTCGTATCAGTTCGCGCGGTCGCGCTGGTGAATGTCCTTCACGTCGGTGAAAGAAATAGCGGGATTGTGTTCGCCCGTATATTCGAGGTCGAAGGCGTTGCGCGCCAGGAACACGAGGTCGCCGTCGAAATCCTCGGCGATGGACGAGCGGTAGCTGTTGACGAACGCATCGAGCACCTTGCGGTCGTCTGCCGCGATCCAGCGTGCGAACTGAAATTCGGCCGTGCTCCAATCGATTTGGAGCCCGTATTCGGCGGCGAGCCGTGCCCGCAGCACGTCGAGCTGCAACGGGCCGACGACGCCGACCAGCGCCGGCGAGCCGTCGGTCGGCCGAAAAACCTGGGCGACGCCTTCCTCGGCCAGCTGTTGCAACGCCTGTTTCAGCTTCTTTGCTTGCATCGCATCGGGCAGCCGAACGCGGCGCAGGATTTCAGGCGCGAAGTTGGGGACCCCCTCGAAATTGAGGTCCTCGCCTTCGGTCAGGGTGTCGCCGATGCGCAACGTGCCGTGATTGGGAATGCCGACGACGTCGCCGGCGCAAGCTTCCTCGGCGAGCGCCCGATCCCGGGCGAAGAAGAATTGCGGCGCGTGCAGGCTGATGGTCTTGCCCGATCGCACGTGCTTGACCTTCATGCCGCGCGTGAGCCTGCCCGAGCAAAGCCGCACGAAGGCGATGCGGTCGCGGTGGTTGGGGTCCATGTTCGCCTGAATCTTGAAAACGAATGCGGACATGCCCGGCTCGGTCGCCTCAACCAGCCTTTTGTCCGCCGTCCGCGAGCGCGGCGACGGCGCTACGGCGACCAGCGCATTGAGCAGATCGCCGACGCCGAAATTCTTGAGCGCGCTGCCGAAAAAGACCGGAGTCAGGTGACCCTCGGCGAAGGCCCGCGGCGCAAATCGCTTGCAGGCGTGGCGCACCAGATCGAGCTCGCCCGAAAGCGCCGCCGCATCGATCTGCGGGTTGAGGGCGGCGACCTCGGCGATCGTCATGTCGCGCAATTTGCCGGCCGAGCCCGCGTCGCCGTTCAGCAGCCGCACGCCGCCGGATTCCACGTCGACGGTGCCGACGAAATCGCGGCCGCGTCCGATCGGCCACGTCAGCGGCGCGGTATCGAGCGCCAGCGCCTTCTCGATCTCGTCGATGAGTTCGAAAGGGTCGCGGCTTTCGCGATCCATCTTGTTGATGAAGGTAATGATCGGAATATCGCGCAGCCGGCAGATCTCGAACAGCTTGCGCGTGCGCGGCTCAATGCCCTTGGCGGCGTCGATCACCATCACCGCCGAATCGACCGCCGTGAGCGTTCGATAGGTGTCTTCCGAAAAGTCCTCGTGGCCGGGCGTATCGAGCAGATTGAACACGCACCCGGCATACTCGAAAGTCATCACCGAGGTGACGACGGAAATCCCGCGCTCGCGCTCGATGGCCATCCAGTCCGAACGGGTCGATCGCCGGTCGCGCTTGGCCTTGACCTGGCCGGCAAGCTGGATGGCCCCGCCGAACAGCAGGAGCTTTTCCGTCAGCGTGGTCTTGCCGGCGTCCGGATGGGAGATGATCGCAAAGGTGCGCCGGCGCTCGACCTCGGCCGCGAAGGAAGACACAGCCGGCGTGCCCTCAGGGGCGCGAAGAGGCATGTTCATGACGGGCTGGATGTGGCAGTTCCACCCGCCGCGATCAAGAGCGAAAGCAAAAGAAGGTTTAGCTTTGAACGCGCAGTGAAGGCTATGCGGTAAGCATCGAGGGAATGCACGGCGTGGGCACGGCGCGGAGCTTGTCATCGGGCCGCGCTTTGCGCGGACCCGTTGGCGCCTTTCGCCCTATGGCTGCGGTCCCAGAAACTCTTCCGTGTAAAGCGTGCGCATATCGGGTTTCGCCGGCATGATGTCCATTTCCGGGAATGAATCCCCGATCATGTCGAGCGCCTTGGCGTTGAAGCGCAGGTCGCGCGACATCATCGGCATGACGTCGTCGTATTCGCGGCGCTCGATTGCTTCATCGAGACCGGTCACCTTCATGGCGACGCGCACCGTCTCGTCCTTGTTCGCCGCCATGAAGGCGATCACGTCCTTCCAGCCGGCGAGAAAGCGCCGGACCTGGTCGGGCTTGTTCTTGATCATGTCGTCGGAGGCGAAAATCACGTGGGTATGAAAATTCTTGATATAGGTGCCGAACGCGAGCAGCAGGCGCCCTTCGTTGGTTTTTTCGAGCGCATAGCCCTGCGATGACGACAGGATCGTGCCGTCGATCTGCCCGCGCTTGAGCGCCGCAAATTGCGCCGAGATGGCGCCGAGCGGAACGGTCGTCATGCCGTCGGAGCCCCAGCCCATTTGCCGCGAGAGTTCGCGCGCCAGCCAATAGCTTAGCGAGCCGTTGGTGGTGACGCCGATCTTGGCGCCTTTGAGGTCCTCGGGCTTTCGGATCGCCGAAGTCGCGCCGACGATCAGGCCCATGCTCAACGGCTCGTTGGCGAGCGCGCCGACCGCCTTGGCGGGAACGCCCTTGGCGATGAAGCCCATGGCCGGGCCAGAGCCGAGGCCGAAATCGACGGCGCCGGCGACCAGCCCCTGCTGCAATTTCGCGTCGCCGGCGAAGATGGTGACTTCGGTTTCGAGCCCGTGCTTGGCCCAAATGCCTTCCGCCTCGCCGATCTCGACCGGAGCAAATGCGAATGGCTGGCTGACCGATTTGCCGATGCGAATTTTGTCCGCGGCCATCGCCGTTGACGCGTGCAGGAAAACTGCGGTGACGAGCAGGCCGCCGATCCACGCACAACGTCGCTGTCGCGCCGACCGCATCGATCACCGTACCGGCGGCTTCGGCTCGTCGTGATAGCCGCGCCGCGTCAGGCCGCGCAGCTCACGCAGGAAGTCGATGATTTGTTCGTTCGACATGTATTTGCTCATGTCGTAACGGTCGTAGTGCACCACGTCTTCGAGCGCGCGGCGCACACCGGGGCGGCGCTCCATGGCCGGCCAACCGACCGGGATGATGTGATGGATCATCACCAGGTCCGGCACGCCGAGCACGCGCTTGAACGGCTCCTCGATGTGGATGGTGACGTGCTGCGAGCCGAGGCCGAGCGAGGCCGCGGCGAGGTGCATCAAGGTCGCGGCGTTGGCGAGCGCGTCGGTGAGATGGCTCTGGTGGCGGCCGAAAGTGAGCGCGCCCTGCACCGTGCCCCATTGCCGCCGCCCGTCGCCGAGGATGACGATCAACACCGGCGCCGACGACCAGGCGCGCGACATGCCGTTCTTGGCGCGCTCCCATTGCGCCTTCGGATCGTCGCCCTCGACCTGATAGGCCGGATGGCGCAGCGGCTTCTCGCGCATCTGCTCCATCCAGAAGATGAAATCGGAATTGACGTCGCGATAGGCCTCGAACAATTCGCGCTTGACCTTCTCGTCCTTGACGACGACGAATTCCCAGGGCTGCGAGTTCGCGCCCGACATCGCCCAGCGGCCGGCTTCGAGAATCTTGTGCACGTAGTCGTCCGGAATCGGATCGGTCTTGAGCCGCCGGATGCTCATGCGCCGGGCGAGAATGTCGTAGAGGTGATCGTAGTCGGGAGTTTCGGT
>DATJYT010000450.1:0-6221 GCA_035499475.1 Xanthobacteraceae bacterium
AACGCGTTGCCGAGATTGCTGTGGGCCTCCGCGTAGCGGGGATTGAGTTCGATCGCTCGGAGAAAATGCGCAAGCGCATCTACTGGCCGCCCGGATGCGGCGAGCGCATTGCCGAGATTGTTGTGCGCTTCGAAGAAATCCGGTTTGGCGGCGATGGCGGCGCGGAAATGGCGCTCGGCCTCGCCGTGCCGGCCCATCGCCATCAGCGCATTGCCGAGATTGTTGTGCGTACCCGGCGCGCCGGGCGCGAGCGCCAGAGCCTGCTCGAATTGCGCGACCGCCGCGACATGGCGGCCCAGCGCGGCGAGGGCGTTGGCGAGATTGTTGCGGGCTTCGAAATAGGCGGGCCGCAGCGCGAGAGCGCGTTCGTAGGCGGCGAGCGCTTCTTCGTGCCGTTCGAGCCGCGCCAGCGCGACGCCCAGATTATTATGCGCCTCGGCGAAATCGGCACGGACGGCAAGCGCGGCCCGGAAGCTCGCGATGGCGTCCTCGTCGCGTTGCATGGCGCGCAGCGCCGTGCCGAGGTTGTTGTGCGCGTCGGCGGAATCCGGCTTGAGCGTCAAGGCACGGCGCAGCAGCCGCTCCGCTTCTTGCGGTGCGCCGTGCTGGCTGGCGAGGACGCCGAGATTGTGCGTGGCGCCGAAATGATCCGGTACGGCCTGCACAACGGCGCGGTAGATCCGTTCGGCCTCGGCAAGCTTCCCTTGCTGGTGCAGCGCGACCGCCGTGTCGAAAGCCTGTGCGGGCGTGAGTGCGCGGCCGGGAATGCGCTGCTGTTCCTGCTCGGGCACGTCCTTCGCTTCCGTTTGCCGCAATCCTGCGGCTACCAGATAGCCGAAAATTCAGGCGGAACATACAAGCATAGGCAGGCGGGCGAGATCGTTTACTCGGCGGCGAACCGTGGCTACGGTCCGGCTTGGTTAACGGCGGCGCGAGTGCGCCTCGCTGCATGGGCGACTGAGATCGCGGTTATTGAGGTTGCAGATAATGGACATCGCGATCGTCGGCGGCGGAATCGGCGGCTTGACGCTGGCGTTAGCCGCCCAGGCGTCGGTTCCGCAAAGCCGTATCCGCGTCTTCGAGGCGGCGCCCGACATGCGCGCGCTCGGCGTCGGCATCAATCTCGGCCCGCACGCGGTCAAGGAGTTGAGCGCGCTTGGACTCGAAGGCGCGCTGGTCGCGGTCGCCTGCATGCCGCAGGACTATGCGTTCTTCACCCGCCACGGCCAGCTCGTCTACCGCGAGCCGTGGGGCCGCGCCGCCGGTCATCAATGGCCGCACCTCTCGATCCATCGCGGCGATCTGCATCAGGTGCTGCTCGATGCCGTGCGCGAGCGCATCGGCGCCGAGAATTTCGTCACCGGCCATCGCTGCGTCGCCGTCGAGCAGGATGACCAAGGCGTTATCGTGCGCCTGGCGGGTCCTGACGGAAATGCGCTCGCCCCGCAGCACGCCGATATCGTCGTCGGCTGCGACGGCATCCATTCCGCCATCCGCGCACAGTTCCATCCGGACGAAGGTCCGTTCTGCTATCGCGGCATCAACCTCTGGCGCGGCGTGACGCGGCGGCAGCCGTTCCTCACCGGACGCAGCATTGCCCGCATCGGCGCGAGGCACTCGACCCTCATCATCTATCCGATCCGCGATGCCATCGACGCGGCCGGCAACCAGCTTGTTAACTGGGTTGCGGAGATCGAGCGCGAGGTCGCCGTGCCGGTGGACTGGAGCAAGCCCGGACGGCTCGAGGATTTCTACCCGACCTATCGGGACTGGACGTTCGACTGGCTCGATGCCGCGGCCCTCATTCGCGACGCCGACCTGATCCTGTCCTACCCGATGGTGGACCGCGACCCGCTTAAATGCTGGACCTTCGGGCGGGTGACGCTGCTGGGCGATGCCGCGCATCCGATGTATCCGCAGGGCGGCAACGGTGGCGCACAGGCCATCATCGATGCCGCGACGCTCGGCCGCCTGCTTGCGAGCGAGACCGATCCGGTCGCGGCGCTCAAGGCCTACGAGGCCGCGCGGCTGCCGGCGACCAGCCGCATCGTCCTGCAAAACCGCACCGCGCCGCCGAACGCCATCGTCGATGCGGTCGAGCAGCGCACCGGCGACAAGCGCTTCGAGCGGCTCGAAGATGTGATCAGCCAGGATGAATTGCGCGCGATCTTCGAGCGCTATCAGAAAGTCGCCGGTTACCACGTGGATCAGGTGGGGAAATCGCAGTCTCCGTCATCTTGAGGTGACTCTGACTCGTCATGCCCGCGCTTGTCGCGGGCATCCACGCCTTGTTCGCACAACGATAAAGACGTGGATGGCCGGGACAAGCCCGGCCAAGACGACGGGAATGGATCTTGTTCGGTGCCCTCTGGCGCTACTCCACCTTTAGCCCCGACGCCCGGATAATCGGCCACCACTTTTCGGCCTCGGCCTTGTAGAGGGCGCCGAGCGCTTCGGGGGTCTGCTGGTCGCGCGGCCAAATGTCCTGGCCTTGGGCGGCGAAGTGCTGCTGCACGTTCGGGTCGGCAAGCGCACCCACCACCGCGGCGTTGACCTTGTCGATGATCGCTTTCGGCGTGCCCTTGGGCGCGAACAGCGCATGCCAATAGGAAACACGCAGGCCCTGCACGCCTTCTTCTTCGATGGTCGGAATGTCCGGCGCCAGGTGCCAGCGCTCGCCGGACATGATCGCGTAGGCTTTGATGGTGCCGGCGCGCACCTGGGTGATGGCGTTGGCGGCCTGGTCGAACATGATGTCGACGCGGCCGGCCATCAGGTCCTGCATCGCCGGCGCGCCGCCGCGATAGGGCACGAAGCCGAAGCGCGTCCCGGTGACTTTCTGAAAATACATGCCGGCGACCTGCGCGCCGCCGGCGGCGCCGACGGTCGCGGCCTGCGCCTTGTCGGGGTTGGCCTTGAGCCAGGCGATCAGCTCGCCCACGTCCTTTGCCGGAAAATCCTTGCGGGCGATGATGATCTGCGGCGTGTTGGCGAGAAGGGCGATCGGAGCGAAAGCGTTCACTACGTCGAACGACAGATTGTAGGTCACCGGATTGACGACCTGCGTGCTCCATTGGCCGATGAGCAGCGTGTAGCCGTCGGGATCGGCGCGCGCGACGCGGCCGACGCCGACCGTGCCGCCGGCGCCGCCGACATTCTCGATGACCATGGGCTGGCCGAGCGCCGCTTCGAGCGGCCCGGAAAGAATGCGCGCCAGCGCATCGGACGGCCCGCCCGGCGGAAACGGCGCGATGATGGTGACGGGATGCGAGGGGTAAGTTTGCGCGTTCGCCCCGCCGATGCCGATCAGGGCAAGCGTCAAGGCCAGGATCAGCGTTCTCATCTCACGTCTCCTTATTTCTTGTGTCGCGCTCCGACGGCAGGTTGAGCGCGCGATCGACCAGGCCGAGCAGCCGTGAATGGTCGAATATAGTGTAGATCGATGCGCCCATCTGCACCGGGTCGCCGGCGTAATAGCGCTCATATTGCAACTGCCGCTGGCCAAATTGCGTGCCGGTCGCATCCCAGGCGAGCTTCGACAGGCGAATCTTGGCTTCGGCGTCGCGGTCGGCGCCGCGGTAGTAGCGGTGGATGTCGGCGGCGATCGCGGAATGAAGATCGGCCTCGGTCGGATTGCCGAGAATGCCGCCGGCGCCGAGCAGCTGCGTCACCTGCACCATGCGCTCATAGAAGCGCGGAATGTGGTAGCGCAGCGCCTGCAGCGGCTCGAGCGCCGGCCGCACCGTGCCGTGCGCGGTGGTCTCGGCCTTCTCTTCGGAGAGGACGATCGCGCCTTCGATGAGCTGGAGATAGCCGAGGCATTCGCCGAGCTTTTCCTGCACGTGCACGAAGCCGTCGGTCTTGACGCTGCGCGACAGCGCCACCGCGAGCGCGGTCATGAATTCGCACTTGGCAAGCCCGCGCACCGCCGTCTGATGGCCGGTGTGGCATTGCACCCGCGTGCGTATGAACATGGTGTTGGCGAGCGCGACGTTGCCGTAGAGAAATACCCGCTCCCACGGCACCAGCAGGTCGTCGAAGATTGCCATGGCGTCGGGCTCCTCGAAGCGGGAGCCGAGCGGATGATCCCATTCCGACTGATCGCCCCGGTCGAACGGCTCGCGGCAGATGAACCGCAGCCCGGGCGTGTCCGCCGGAATTGCGAATGAAAGCGCGTATTTTTCTTCACCGGGACGCACCGAGAAGGGAAGCGGATAGACGATGATCTCGTCGGCAGTCGGGCCATGCGTCGCCAGCATCTTGGCGCCGCGCACGATCAGGCCGTCGCTCGTTTCCTTCACGACGCCCAGATAGGCATAAGGGTCGGCCTGCTGCGACGCCGATTTGCTGCGGTCGACCGGCGGATTGACCAGCGTGTGGGTGAGAAAGAGGTCGTTGTCGCGGCAGTAGCGATAGTAGCCCTTGACGTTGTCGGCGAACTTGGCGCCGTTCTCGGCGAACACGTCGGGCGCATCGGCGAAGGACGCCAGCACCGTGTTCAGGAAATCCGGCGAGCGCCCCATCGTGCCGAACGAGGCTTCGGCCCACACCCGCATCGCGTGGCGGCGGCGCACAAGATCGTCCCGCGATCGCGGGATGATGAAGGAGAGGCCCGCATCGTCGTCGGCGTCGTCCGGCCGGTAGGTCATGGTCGCACGCAGCGCCGGATCGATCTGGCAATCGTAGAGCCGCGCCATCGCCGCAATCGGGCGGCGAAAGATCGCGTCGGCGGTGACGTCGCCGACTTTCCGCCCCGCGACCCAGACCTCGCGCGGATGAGCCTTGAGCCGGGAGACATAGTCTTCACCGCCACGCACGCCCATTGCACCGGCCCTCCACGGCCATTGTTCCATCACGCTCTGTCAACAACCGGGTTTAGCCGCGCTTTTCAAGCCCGCAGGGCCCGGAACCGGCGCCGGAACCCCGGCTCTGCGGAAGCGTTATGAAACCACGGTGAGCACTCGATCGCCGTTTGCGGGGACACGACAATCCGGAAAACAAGAAATGTGCGGCATCTGCGGTGAGCTTACCTTCAATGGCGCCGCTGCCGGTGCATCCGTCGCCGCGATGCAGCGAGAGTTGCATCCGCGCGGGCCCGATGCGGGCGGCGCCTTCATGCAGGGTCGCGTCGCGTTCGGCCATCGCCGGCTCAGCATCATCGATCTCGCCGCCGCATCGCAGCAGCCGATGATCGATCCGGCGCTCGGCCTCGCCATCGTCTTCAACGGCTGCATCTACAATTATCGCGCGCTGCGCGCCGAGCTTGCGCACAAGGGCTACCGCTTCTTCTCGCAGGGCGACACCGAAGTCATTCTCAAGGCTTACGCCGCGTGGGGTCCGCGCTGCGTCGAGCGTTTCTTCGGCATGTTCGCCTTCGCGATCTGGGAGCGCGATTCCGGACGCGTCGTGCTGGCACGCGACCGGCTCGGCATCAAGCCGCTTTACTATACGGAGCGGCCGGGCCGTTTTCGCTTCGCCTCGAGTCTGCCGGCGCTGCTGGCCGCCGGCGATGTCGATACCGCAATCGATCCCGCGGCACTGCATCATTACATGAGCCTGCACGCCGTCGTACCGGCGCCCATGACGATCCTCAAGGGCGTGCGCAAGATTCCGCCGGCCACGATTTTTGTCATCGAGCCGAACGGCCGGCGGCGCGAGGACGTCTATTGGTCTCTCCACGTCGGTCCGCGCGCCGGCGATCGCGCGTTCGGCAGAGAGGGCTGGTGCGAAGCGGTCCGCGCCGCGCTCGGCGCAGCCGTGGCGCGCCGCCGCGTTGCCGACGTGCCGGTCGGGGTGCTGCTGTCGGGCGGCCTCGACAGTTCGCTCCTCGTCGCGCTGCTCGCGGCGCAAGGCCAGCGCGATCTGAAGACTTTCTCGGTCGGTTTCGAAACCGTCGGCGACGTCAAAGGCGACGAGTTTTTCTATTCCGATCTGGTCGCCCGGCGTTTCGGCACCGATCACCATCGCATCAAGGTCGATTCATCGCGCGCCATCCATGCCTTGCCGGGCATGGTGCGGGCGATGTCCGAGCCGATGATGAGCCACGACGCCGTCGGCTTTTATCTGCTCGCCGAAGAAGTCTCTAAATTTGTCAAGGTCGCGCAAAGCGGGCAGGGCGCGGACGAAATCTTTGGCGGCTATCACTGGTATCCGGCGCTGATGCAGTCCAACGACCCGACCGCGGACTATGCGCGGGTCTATTTCGACCGCGACCACGAGGA
>DATJYT010000451.1:0-8068 GCA_035499475.1 Xanthobacteraceae bacterium
AAAGGGCGGGTCGAGGACCACTCGATCGCGGGTGCGCGCATCGCGCGCCGTTTGTGTCCGCGGCTGGGATTGAGCGCTGCCGAGACTGAGCTTGTCGCCTGGCTGGTCGAGGTCCATCTCGTGATGTCGACGGTGGCGCAATCGCGCGACCTGTCGGACCGCAAGACGATCGAGAACTTCGCCGCGGTGGTGCAGTCACTGGAGCGGCTGAAGCTGCTCACCATCCTGACCACCGCCGACATTCGCGCGGTCGGCCCCGGCGTCTGGAATGGCTGGAAGTCGCAGCTCATCCGCACGCTCTATTATGAGACCGAGCCGGTGCTGACCGGCGGATTCTCGGAGGTCGATCGCGCGCGGCGGGTCGAGATGGCGCAGGCCGAGTTCCGCGCCGAGATCAAGGATTGGCCGGCCGCCGCGCTCGACGCCTATGTGACGCGGCTTTACCCGGCCTATTGGCTCAAGGTCGACTTGCCGCACAAGCTGGCGCATGCGCGCTTCGTGCGCGCCAGCGAAGCAGCCGGCAAGAGGCTCGCTACCAGCGTCGGCTTCGACCCGGCGCGCGGCGTTACCGAACTGACGATCTTCGCGCCTGACCATCCGTGGCTGTTGTCGATCATCGCCGGCGCCTGCGCGCTCGCCGGCGCCAACATCGTCGATGCACAGATCTACACCACGACCGACGGCCTCGCCCTCGACACCATCTCGGTGTCGCGCGAGTTCGAACGCGAAGAAGACGAAGCACGCCGCGCCGCGCGGATCGGCGACGCTATAGAGAAGGCGGTACGCGGTGAGATCAAGCTGCCCGACGTGGTCGCCAAGCGCGCGCCGCCGAAGGGCCGCCTCAAGGCCTTCGCGATTGCGCCCGAGGTCACCATCAACAACCAGTGGTCCAACCGCTACACCGTGGTCGAGGTGACCGGTCTCGACCGGCCGGGATTGCTCTATGAGCTGACGACGACGCTTTCCAAGCTCAACCTCAACATCGCCTCGGCCCACGTCGCGACTTTCGGCGAGCGCGTCGTTGACGTGTTCTACATCACCGACCTGCTGGGCGCGAAAATCGCGACGCCGACGCGCGAGGCCGCCATCAAGCGGCCGCTGCTCGCTCTGTTCACGCCGCAGGCAAGCGAAACGAAAGCGCGCGAGGCCGCCGCGGAGTGACATCCTTGGCGTCCCCCCGCTCCCGCCTCGCCCTCCCCACAAGGGGAAGGGAGAAGACAGCAGGGTAACGCCGCCTTAAACCCCGCAATCTACCGTGCCGGCGGCGCGTTCTGCGCGCCGGGGACGGGTTTATGGCGTCGCGACAGACTGGCCGAAAGCGTTCTGACGACGCCGCAAAACTCGACATCCGGTTGCGGCCGCAGGACCGCGCCGGCGGCCCGTCGGCGCGAGAACCGAGCCGGAGGCGTAGCGACGATGCTCCGACGCGACGGCCCCGGCGGAAAAAGCGCGGCGGCCGCAAACGCCGGACAGGCGTCGGCCGCCTGATCTACTGGGGCTCAGTTGCGGCGCTCTGGGCTGTGATCTGCGGCATCGGGCTCCTGGTCTGGATCGGCGCGCATCTGCCGCCGATCCAATCGCTCGAAATTCCCAAGCGGCCGCCTTCGGTCCTCATCCTCGGCGCCAACGGCGCGACGTTGGCGACGCGCGGCGACATGGGCGGCGCCGAAGTGCCGCTCAAGGAATTGCCCGATTATGTGCCCAAGGCGTTTGTCGCGATCGAGGACCGGCGGTTCTATTCGCATCACGGCATCGATCCCTGGGGCATTTTGCGCGCCGGCATCCGCGACGTGCTGCATCGCGGCGCCGCGCAGGGCGGCTCGACCATCACGCAGCAACTCGCCAAGAACCTGTTCCTGACCCAGGAGCGCACCGTCACGCGCAAGCTTCAGGAAGCGGTGCTGGCGCTATGGCTCGAACATAAGTTCTCCAAGGCGCAGATCCTCGAACTCTATCTCAACCGCGTCTATTTCGGCTCCGGCGCCTACGGTGTCGAGGCCGCGGCGCAGCGCTACTTCGGCAAGTCGGCACGCCATCTCACCGTGGCGGAAGCCGCGATGCTCGCCGGCTTGGTCCAGTCGCCGTCGCGGCTCGCTCCAACCCGCAATCCGGACGGCGCCCAGCGTCGCGCCGCCATGGTCATCGCCGCCATGGCGGACTTGCACATGATCAGCGATGACGCCGCCAGGCGCGCGCTGGCCAACCCCGCGCGCGCGGTGAAGCCGCCCGGCGCCGGCTCGGTCAACTACGTCGCCGACTGGGTGATGGACGCTGTCGATGACCTGATCGGCCATCTCGACCAGGACATCGTGGTTGAAACCACAATCGATCCGGCACTACAGGGCGCCGCCGAGCAGGCGCTGGTCGATGTACTAACCCAGAAGGGTGAGAAGCTCGATGTCGGCCAAGGCGCGCTCGTCGCCATGACACCGGACGGCGTGGTGCGAGCGCTGGTGGGCGGCAAGAGCTACGCCGAGAGCCAGTTCAACCGCGCCATCGCTGCCAAGCGCCAGCCTGGCTCGGCGTTCAAACCGTTTGTCTATCTGACGGCGCTCGAGCACGGAATGACGCCGGACACCGTGCGCGAGGACGCGCCGATTGCCGTCAAAGGCTGGAAGCCGGAGAATTTCGAGCACGAATATCTCGGGCCGGTGACGCTGACTCAGGCGCTCGCCAATTCGCTCAACACGGTCTCGGTGCGGCTGACGCTTGAAGTGACGCCGCAGGCCGTAGTGCGCACCGCTTACCGGTTGGGGGTCGAGTCCCTTCTCGAACCCAATGCGTCGATCGCGCTCGGCACGTCGGATGTCTCCGTGCTCGAACTCGTGTCCGCTTATGCAACGTTCGCCAATGGCGGCCTGGCGGTCTCGCCGCATGTCATTCAGCGCATCCGCGGCGCCGACGGCAAGACACTCTATGCGCGCACGCCGCAAACGCTCGGCCGCATCGTCGATGCCCGCTACGTCGGCATGATGAATACGATGATGCGCGAAACGCTGGTAAGCGGCACGGCGCGGCATGCCGAGCTTCCCGGCTGGCAGGCGGCCGGCAAAACCGGCACCAGCCAGGATTACCGCGACGCCTGGTTCATCGGCTACACACCCCACCTCGTGACCGGCGTCTGGCTCGGCAACGACGACGATTCGCCGACCAAGAAGGCCACCGGCGGCGGCCTGCCGGTCGAAGTCTGGAGCCGGTTCATGAAGGTGGCGCATCAGGGCGTTACGCCAGCCGGGCTGCCGGGCCTTGGCGGCGGCCCATGGTTCAACCCGTCGCCGCCGCAAAGCGTGCCGACGCCCGGGCCAGCCGTGGACAGAAACACCCAAACGAGTAACAAAGGCGGTCTGGATTTCTGGCTGCTCGACAAATTGTTCGGCCGCCGCTGACGATCACCTAGGCCGCGGGCTTAGATCGACCTGAGCTGATCCTTCAGCGGCATGGTGCGGATGCGCCGGCCGGTGGCGGCGAAGATCGCGTTGAACAGAGCCGGCGCAACCGGCGGTACCGGCGGCTCGCCGACGCCGCCCCAGAAGTCGCCGCTCGGCACGATCACGGTCTCGACCTTCGGCATATCGGCGAGGCGCATGATCAGGTAGGTGTCGAAATTCTTTTGCTCTGCAGCGCCGTCCCTAATGGTGATCTCGCCGTAAAGCGCCGCGGTCAGCGCGTAAACGATGGCGCCTTGCGTCTGCATCTCGATGGAAAGCGGATTGACCGCGTGGCCGCAATCGATGGCGGCGACAACGCGATGCACACGCACGCTGCCGTCGGTGACGGACAACTCGCAGACTTGCGCGCAATAGCTGCCGCAGGCGGCATTAACCGCAATACCGCGGAACACGCCGCGCGGCGGCGGCGAATCCCAACCGGCCTGTCTTGCCGCGGCGTCGAGCACGGCAAGGTTCTTCGGATTGTTGCGCAGCAAACGCCGCCGGTAATGGTATGGATCGAAGCCTGCGGCATGTGCCATCTCGTCGATGAAGCTCTCCTTGTAGAACGCGTTCTGGGTATAATTGATGCCGCGCCAGACGCCGAGCGGCACATGCGTCGGGCAGATCACGAAATCGGCGAGATAATTCGGCACGTCGTAGGGCATTTCATCGGCGAGCCCGGCGACGAAGCTACGGTCGATGATGCCCGCCCCGACGCCGACGCCCGGCGCGATCGCCGCTACGAATGAGGGCCCAGCGAGCCGCACTTTCCAGGCCATCGGCATGCCTTCGTCATCGAGGCCGGCAACCAGGCGCGCCATGCCGAACGGCCGATAGAGATCGTGCGCGACGTCCTGCTCGCGGGTCCACAACAGCTTGACGGGCGGCTCGACCTCTTTGGCGATCAGGACGGCCTGCCGGACGAATTCCTGGATGGTGCCGCGACGGCCAAAGCCGCCGCCGAGAAATTGCGGATGGATCGTCACCATTTCATTCGGCACGCCGGCTGCGTAGGCAGCAGTCACCAGCGCCGTCATGCCATCTTGGGTCGGCGCCCAAACCTCGACGCCATCGGCCCTGACCTGCGCGGTGCAGGTCTGCGGCTCCATGGTGGCGTGCGCGAGGAACGGCACCATGTATTCCGCTTCGATCTGCTTGGCCGACTTCGCAAGCGCCGCATCAACGTCGCCGTCGCGGCGTCCGACCTCGCCCGGCTGTTGATCGAGCCCGGCGCGCACGAAATCGGCGATGGTGGCGCTCGAATGCCGGCTGTTGCCGTGATCGTCCCATTCGACACGCAACGCATCCGCCGCGCGCTTGGCCTGCCACCAGGAATCGGCCACCACCGCCGCGGCGTTGGGCAGACGTACCACGCGGCGCACGCCCTTTATCCCGGCGATTGAACTTTCATCGACCGACTTCAGCGTGCCCTGGAACACCGGACATTGCACGATGGCGGCGTAGAGCATGCCGGGCAGCCGCACGTCGATGGCGTAGATCGGCTGGCCCGTCACCTTCGGGAAGAGATCGAGACGCCGGCGCGAGGTCCCCGCGAGCGTCCAGTCGCGGGGGTGTTTCAATGCAACATTCTTGGGCGGATCCAGTCTCGCCGCATCGTCAGCGACGGCGCCGAATGTCACGGTGCGGCCGGTCGGTCCGTGGCTTACGACGCTGTCGCACGCCACGCATTGCGATGCCGGGACGCCCCATCTGGCTGCCGCCGCGGCAATTAGCATGGTCCGCGCCGCGGCGCCCGCGGAGCGCAAATAGTCCTGCGAGGCGGCGATCGAACGGCTGGCGCCGGTGGAAAGATCGCCCCAAGCGTGGTCGCGACGGATATTGGCCTGCGGCACCACAAATTCGGTCCGCACCTTGGCCCAGTCGCATTCGAGCTCCTCGGCGACCAGCATGGCAAGGCCGGTCACCGCACCCTGCCCCATTTCGGCCCGGGCGACGCGAATGGTCACTGTATCGTCGGGCGCGATCACCACCCAGCAATTGATCTCGGGCGAAGCTTCGGGGGGGCGCGCCGGAGCCGAACCGAACGGCAACGCCAAGCCCAGCGCCAGCCCACCGCCGGCGACGCTCGCGCCAACGATAAAACTACGGCGATTGATTTCGCCGCCCGCCGCCATGCCAGTCCCCCTCATGAGCCCGCGACGATGCCAGAATACGGAGCGCCGCGCAGCGTCAAAAATTAGGCTGCTCCGGCTTAATGCCGAAGCTCAGCACAACGCCTTGCCACTTCTTTTTCCGCCGCCGGGATGGCGGCGAACGCACGGGCGCCAATAGCTACGCCCCAAATCCCACCGCCCGGGCGCCATGATACTGTGAGTCCCGATCCGCGGTGAATCACAAATTCGGGGAGTTGTTATGGCTCAAGACAGCCTCGCGCTGGAGCAGCGTATTCAGGCCATCGAACACAGGCTTGAAATCTACAACCTCATCGCCGGCCACCCGCCGAGCGCCGACACCGGCGCCGACTATTATGCCGAGGCCGTCTATGCCGATGACGGCGTGTTCGATCGCGGGCCGGGCCTTTCCGGCGCCGCCGGCAACAAGGCGATCGCCGCGAGCCTCAAGAGCGCCGGCCATCAGGCCGCGATCGCCGGTGGCTTGGCGCATTTCACCGGACTGCCGTACATCGCACTCGACGGCGACACGGCCGTCGTCACCTCGTATCTGCAAATTCTCACGCCCAATAAGTCGGGAGCGCCGGTCGAAGTTCCCAATCACGGTGCGTCGCGCGGCTATCATATCCACCGCGTGGTCGCGAACCGATGGGAACTCGTGCGCGAGGCGGCTGGCTGGAAGATCAAGCGCCGCACGCTGCGCCTCGTCGACGGCTCAGAACCTTCACGCGAGATTCTGCGCGCCGCGTTGAAAGCGTATGAAAAGTAGCCTCCCCTGCCGCGCTTCGCAGGGGCGGAAAGAATTACGCCCGCAGCAATTTGTCTTCGAACCAATTCCACATAGTGGCGGCGCCGAGGGAGAGGTAGTCGCGCTGGCAGTGCTGGGCACCGCCTTCCTCGGCGGTGAAGACGCGCAAGGTCTTATCGGCGGAGCCGGACGCGTCGTAAAGCGCCTGCGCGTCCTTGAGCGGAATCTGCTCGTCGTCCTCGCCGTGCACCACCAGGAACGGGCAGCGCATTTTCTGCACGACGCCATCGAGGCGGAACGGCTCTAGCTTCTTTAACGCCGCATCGAGCGAATCGACGCCGAGAATCCACATGATGTGATGGCCCGGTACCGACATCGACGCCCTGAACCCGGCATCGATGCGCTTCTTCCAGGTGCCGTAATAATCCCAGATCGCGCCCCAGGCGATGCATGCGGCAAAGCGCGGCTCGAGCGACGCGCAACGCGGCGCGTAATAGCCGCCGAGGCTGATGGCGACGATGCCGATGCGCTTGGCGTCAACGTCGGCGCGCTTTTCCAGATAATCGAGGCAGGCGCTACCGGCCTTCTCGTAGTCGTGGCGCAGCGGCATGCCGCGGAAGCGGATCGCTTCGCCGGTGCCGGGGCCGTCCATCACCAGCACCGAAATGCCTCGCTTCACCAGATCGGGCACGCCGCGCAGGAATTGAATTTCCTTGGTGATATCGAGGCCATCGAAGAAGACGACGCACGGCGTACGGGCGGCCCTGGCATTCTGCGCCGGCACGAAATAGCCCGGCAGCGTGTTGCCCTCGAACGGCACATCGACGATCTCGATTTTGCTCCCAGACAACGCGACAAATTGGTGAAAGCATTCGACCGCGGTGCGATAGGCATCAAGCGCGCGCTTGTCCTTCGGGGTGCGGAAGCGCTCGCCCATCTGGTAATAGTGACAGGCGCGCAGGAAAAACGGCGCCGCCGCAACCGGGTAGCGGCCGTCGCGGAATTTCTCGGCTTGGCCGCGCACCACGTCGGCGACTTTCACGCAGGCGTCGAACCAGGCCTCATCGTCATCGCCGCTCTTGCCCTCGAGCATGCGGCCGATCTTGTGCAATTCGCTCATGTCCACGCCGCCGAACGGCGCGGTGCCGAGCATGTTCACGAACGCCGCCGACCAGCGATAGTTGCCCGGGAAGTACATGAAATATTTCGGTGTCGTCGGCATCGTATCTCCTCGGAAAGCTGGCACTCAATGCGGGGCTTCGATGAGTTTATCCGTCACCCTGAGGTGCGAGCTCGGCGAACCTCGAAGGGCGACGGCCCAGGCGTTCGGGCATTACGCATCCCAGACCGGCGCGCGGCCGATGGGATTGGCGATGCGGCCGTCCGGCCGTTTGAGAGCGCCGATGCGGCGCATGTCGTCGTCGCTCAATTCGAAATCGAACACGTCGAGATTTTCGGCGATGCGCTTGGCGTTGGACGAGCGCGGAATGGCGGCGATGATCTTCTGCTGCATGAGCCAGCGCAGCGCCACCTGGGCGAAAGTCTTGCCGGTACGGTGCGCGATCTCGGCCAGCACCGGATCGCCGGCAAGCCGGCCACGCGCGAGCGGACAATAGGCGGTCAGCACCAGCCCGCGTTGGCGGCAGGCCTCGATCACCTTGCTCTGATCGAGATAAGGATGACACTCGGCCTGCAACGTCACCAGCGGTTCCGGACAAAGCCGGATTGCCTCATCGACCATCGCGATGTTGAAATTG
>DATJYT010000452.1:0-5465 GCA_035499475.1 Xanthobacteraceae bacterium
AACTTACGTCGATCGCATTCTCAAAGGTACGCGCCCGAGCGATCTTCCGGTGCAGGAGCCGGCCAAATACATCCTGTCCGTCAATCTTAAGACCGCCAATGCCATCGGTCTGAAGTTGCCGCAGAACCTCATCGCCGAAGCCGACGAGGTTATCGAGTAAACCACACGACATTGCCGCGCTTGCAATCGGCGAGGCGCGGCCGTTCAATGGGCAGGCAATCAACGAAATTCCGGAGAGGAAAACATCATGCGCTATTCACCTTTTGCGGCCTGCTTTGCGGTTGTCGCCTTGGCAGGCATCGGTGCCGGAAGCGCCGCCGCAGAAGACGTGGTCAAGATCGGCATCGTCGCGCCGATGACGGGAACGTCGGCGGCGGTCGGCCGCGAGATTTCCGACGCGACCAAGCTCTATATGGCGCAGCACGGCGACACCGTTGCCGGCAAGAAGATCCAGCTCATTATCCGCGATGACGCCAGCGTGCCCGACAACGCCAAGCGGCTCGCCCAGGAGATGATCGTCAACGATCATGTCAGCTTTCTCGGCGCCGCGCTGACGCCGAGCGCGATGTCGATGGCGCCGATCGCGACCGAAGGCAAGGTGGCCACCGTGGTGATGGTGTCGGGGACTTCGATCGTCACCGAGAAGTCGCCCTACTACGTGCGCACCAGTTTCACGCTCGGCCAGCAGTCCGGCATCATCGCCGACTGGGCGATCAAGAACGGCAGCAAGAAAGCGGTCTCGGTTCTGTCCGATTGGGCGCCGGGCGCCGAAGCCGGCAAAGTTTTTGAAGCAAGCTTCACCAAAGGCGGCGGCCAAGTGCTCGAGACATTGAAGGTGCCGCTCAACAATCCGGACTTTGCGCCGTTCCTGCAGCGCGCCGCCGACCTGCATCCGGACACGTTGTTCGTTTTCGTGCCGGCCGGACAGGCCGGCACCTTCGCCAGGCAGTTCGCCGAGCGCGGCCTCGACAAGTCGGGCATCAAGCTGATAGGTCCCGGCGACATCACCGACGACGACGATCTGCCGACGACCGGCGACACGCTCCTTGGCGTCGTCACCGCGGGCATCTATTCGGCTGCGCATCCCTCGCAGATCAACAAGGACTATGTCGCCGCCTATCAGAAGGCGAGCGGCCACCGCGCCAACTTCATTTCGGTCGGCGGCTATGACGGCATGCACCTGATCTACGAAGCGCTGAAAAAGACCAACGGCAACACCGATGCCGAGACGGTGGTCGGCACCATGAAGGGCATGAAGTGGGAAAGCCCGCGCGGCCCGATCTCGATCGACCCGCGCACCCGCGACATCGTGCAGAACGTCTACATCCGCAAGGTTGAGAAGAAGGACGGCGCGCCGTGGGCCATCGAATTCGCCACCTTCGAGGCGGTCAAGGACCCGCTCAAGGAGGCATCGAACTAAAACCGCCGGACTGCCATTTTGGAACTACCGCACATTGCCCAACAGAGCTACGGCGCTGATCGCGAGAATCAGCGCCGGAAGCATAACCAGCGTGCCTATCCGCAGGAATTGCCAAGTCCCAACCTCGACACCCTCGCGGCGAAGAACAACAAGCCATAGGATCGTTGCCAGAGAACCGGTCACCGAGAGGTTCGGCCCCAAATCGACGCCGATCAGCATGGCGCCATTCATTTGCGACGGCAGTTGGTCTGCCGTCACCACCGACCCGACGACCAGTCCGACCGGGAGATTGTTCGCGAGGTTGGACGCGATCCCTACCAGCATGCCGGCGGCGAACACGGCGTCCGCCGTCGATTTCGCCAAGGCATCGTGAAGGAACCCGCTCAAACCGGCTATGACGCCGGTGCGATCGAGCATTTGCACCAACACGAACAGGCCGGCGACCAGCGGCAGCACGCTCCAGGAGACGCCCTCGATCACCGGCCAGGGCGACTGGCGATTGAGCGCCAGTACGATTGCCGTTGTCATGCCGCCGCAAATGAATGTGGGCCAGCCCAGCTGCACATCGAGCGCTGAGCAGCCGAGCAGCGCCACCGCGACGGCGCCGATGCCGTAAAGCGTGAGCCGGCCGCCGCGACCGAGCGGCGGCCGCAAAACATCGCGCGCGATCTTTTCTTGCGCCAGCGCGCGGCGCTGCATGAAGCGCAGCGCCGCATAGGTTACGACGATGGAAATCACGGACGGCACGCCGAATTGTCCGAGCCACGCCGTAAGATGCGGCATGCGGCTGCCGAACACGACCAGATTGGCGGGATTCGAAATCGGCAGCACGAAGCTCGCCGCATTGGCGATGAAGGCGCAGACAAAGAGATAAGGCAGCGGCGCGGCGCCGGCCGCGCGCGTCGCTGCATAGACGGCGGGTGTCAGCACGACGGCCGTCGCGTCATTCGACAACAACACCGTGACGGCGGTGCCTACCGCATAGACCAGTGCGAAGAGCCGCTGTGGCGAGCCGTGTGCATGTTCGACGGCAAGCGCCGCGAGCCAATCGAACACGCCTTCCTGCCGCGCCACTTCGGCGATCAGCATCATGCCGGCAAGAAAGAGGTAAACATCGAGGCCCTTGCGCACTCCGGCCAATGCGTCCGTCCAAGGCAGCAGGCCGAATAGGACAAGCGCTGCAGCGCCCATCACCGCCCAAATCGCCTCCGGCAGACGGAAAGGCCGCGCGATCACGCCGGCCGTCGCCAATCCCGCAATGCCCCATGCTGCGAGAATGTCGTTTCCGGGAAGTGACACGCGGCTTCCTGATGGGATCACGCCGTTGTTCGGCGGCGGCTCTAGCCGGGCGCTGGGAGCGCGCGCCGGCGCCTATATCTGCTTCAGTCTAGGCTGATCGCTCCAGAATGTCGTCCACGACCTCGATCAATTGCTGCGCGGTATATGGCTTCGGCAAAAAAGCGCTCCGCTCGGAAAACAGCGACTGCATGCCGTCGGTGAGGGCACGTCCGCTGGTATAAACGACAGGTGTTCCGGAGCGCGCCTGCTCCACCGCTTGACCGACGGTAATCCCGCCTTCCAACTGATCCGCCAAGCCGATGTCGGTGAAAACCAGGTCGAATTCCTCTACCGAGTGGACGATCGCTTGCGCTTCCGCGACGGTGCTCGCCGAAATGGTATCGTGGCCGGCCTCTTGCAGCACCGATTCTGCCAATGTGAGAACTTGCGCTTCGTCTTCGATGATGAAGATACGTGCCATTGCCTAGCCCCTGGCCACCTGTCAAATGACACAGGATCGGATCAGTTCCCGGGAAATTGATGCTAATTGGTCGCAGCCGCAGATTTGGCAGTTCGAGCTTGAGGGCACTTGGCGCGCTCGCCGCAGCGATGACGTTTCTATTCGCCGGCGCCCTTGCCGCCGCAGCCGAATCCTATCCCGTGCGTCCCGTTCGGCTTATCGTTCCGGTTGCCGCTGGCGCCGCAACTGATGTTCTCGCCCGGCTCACCGCCGAATGGCTCGGCAAGCAAGGCGGCCAGCCCGTCATTGTCGAAAACCGAGCCGGCGCCGGCGGAACTTTAGCGGTAGAGACGGTCGCCCGCGCCGAGCCCGACGGTTACACGCTGCTCTTCGCCACCAACGGCACCATCACCATCAATCGCACGATCATGAAGAACCTGGCAGTCGATCCGCTCGAACTCGTTCCGGTCGCGCCGGTGGCAACCACCGCGAATCTTCTCGTCGTCAATGCCGCAGTTCCGGCCCGCACGCTTAAGGAATTCGTCGCGCTGGCAAAAGCGCAGCCGGGTAAAATCGATTACGGCTCGGCGGGACCGGGCACGACGCCGCATCTGGCGGGCGCGCTGTTTGCGCATCTCGCAGGCGTCAACATGGTGCACGTGCCCTACCGCGGAGCGGCGCCCGCCACGACCGATCTCGTCGCCGGCAACGTGCAGATGCTGGCGATCGGCTATGGCACGGTCGCGCCGTTCGTCGAGGCCGGCAAACTGCGCGTTCTCGCCGTTGCCGGTCCGAGGCGCCTGCCGTATCTGCCCGATGTCCCGGCCGCCGCCGAGGCCGGCCTGCCCGGTTGGGAAATGGAAACGTGGTACGGGCTCTTGGCGCCTAAAGGCACGCCGAAACCCATCGTCGATCAGCTCAACACAAGCGTCGGCGCTTTTCTCGGTGACCCGGCCACCAAGCAGCGCTTCAAGGAAGGCTATTACGGCACCACGCCGATGACGCCCGAAGAATTTTCAGCGAGCGTTCATGCGGAGGCGGCGAAGTGGCAGCGCGTCGTCCGAGAAGCCGGTATCACGCTGCAATAGCCGTGCTAGCATAATGAAGACGCAGCGATTTCTCTGACACAGATGCGGGCCGGATGTGATGACCAAATCGTCGGTAATTGAAGCGAGCGATGCCGAGCGGCTGGCGGCGTTCGGCGACCTGCGCGAATTCATCCGGCTTGCCGATGCGCGCGGCGAGCTCGAGGTCATCAGCGGTGCCGATCCTTATCTCGAAATGGGCGCGCTCTACGAATTGAGCTTGCGCAAGCGCCATCCGCCGATCCTGCTGTTCGATGACATCAAGGGCTATCCGCGAGGCCATCGCATCGTCACCAATGTCCGTTTCTCGCCGATCTTCACCGGCAACTATGATCTCGAAGCGCTGAAGAAATTCCGCCAGCGCGCCAAGACCGGCACGCTCTCCGTCGAGCCCGAGGACGTGAACTACGGCCCGGTCTGCGAGAACATCATCCGCGGCGATGCGGTGAATGTACGCGCCTTCCCGGCGGCGCATTGGCACGAGCTCGATGGCGGTCCCTATATCGGCACCGAATGTCTCGTCATCAACAAGGATCCCGACAGCGACTGGATCAATCTCGGCACCTATCGGGTGCAGGTGCAGGACGAGAAAACCTTCACGGTGTTCATCGAACCCGGCAAGCACGGCAGCGTCATCCGCGAGAAATGGTGGGCTAAGGGCAAGGCCTGCCCTATCGTCATCTCGGTCGGCCAGGCGCCGATCCTTGGCGTCGTCGCGCTGACGCAATATCGCCAGGGCATTTCCGAACTGGCGATGGCGGGCGGCAAGCTCGGCGAGGCCGTCAAGGTGGTGCGCGGCGAACTCACCGGACTGCCGATCCCGGCCAACGCCGAGTTGGTGTTCGAGGGCTTCATGCCGCCGCCTGAGGAGGAGACACGCCCCGAGGGGCCGTTCGCCGAGTGGCCCGGCTATTACGCTTCCGACGGCGGACCTGAACCGGTGGTGCGGGTCGGCGCGATCTATCACCGCAACGACCCGATCCAGATCGGCCAGCCGCCGGCGAAGCCGACCTTTCCCGGCCGCCAGCCAAACCTCGCTTGGATGGCGGCGGTGTGGGACGCGCTCGAGGCCGCCGGCGTACCGGGCGTCACCGGCGTCTGGAAGCCGATCGGCAGCGGCACCACCTTCGTCAACGTTATCGCGATCAAGCAGATGCACGCCGGCCACGCCAAGATGGCGGGCCTCGTCGCCGCCGGCTCCGGCCCGGGCGCCTATATGGGC
>DATJYT010000453.1:0-20420 GCA_035499475.1 Xanthobacteraceae bacterium
ACCGGCACCGACACCGGCGGCTCGATCCGCCAGCCGGCGGCGTTCTGCGGCATTGCCGGATTGAAGCCGACCTACGGCCGCTGCTCGCGCTGGGGCATCGTCGCCTTCGCATCCTCGCTCGATCAGGCCGGACCGTTTGCGCGCACCGTGCGCGACTGCGCCATCCTGCTGCGCTCGATGGCCAGTCGTGACCGCAAGGACACGACTTGCGTCGATCTGCCGGTGCCGGACTATGAGAAGGCCATCGGCGCGTCGGTCAAAGGCATGCGCATTGGCATTCCGCAGGAATACCGCATGCCCGGCATGGCGGCCGAGATCGAGACGCTGTGGCAGCGCGGCACCCAGTGGCTCAAGGACGCTGGCGCGGAGACCGTGGAGATTTCGCTGCCGCATACCAAATACGCGCTGCCGGCCTATTACATCGTGGCGCCGGCCGAAGCCTCTTCGAACCTCGCGCGCTACGACGGCGTGCGCTACGGGCTGCGCGTGCCGGGCCGCGACATCATCGACATGTATGAACGCACCCGCGCCGCCGGCTTCGGCAAGGAAGTGCGCCGACGCATCATGATCGGAACTTATGTGCTCTCCGCCGGCTATTACGATGCCTATTACCTGCGCGCGCAGAAAGTGCGCACGCTGATCAAGCGCGACTTCGAGCGCTGCTTCGCCGACGGCATCAACGCGATTTTCACGCCGACGACGCCGTCGGCCGCTTTCGCCATCGGTGAGAAAGGCCGTGCCGATCCGATCGAGATGTATCTCAACGACGTGTTCACGGTGACGGTGAACATGGCAGGCCTACCGGGCATTTCGGTGCCGAGCGGTCTCGACGCGCAAGGCCTGCCGCTCGGCTTGCAGCTCATCGGCCGGCCGTTCGAGGAAGAAACGCTGTTCGCGCTCGGCGCGGTGATCGAGCAGGCGGCGGGTAGTTTCCAACCCAAGGCGTGGTGGAACTGATCTCTCTCGGCGCACATCGGATCAAGCATGACGCCGTCGGCATTCAAACGCAGCCTTGCCGGCAAAAAGCCCCCGGCGGGACTTTCGCCGGCGCTTGCGGCGCTGTGGTGGGCCGGCAATGACGACTGGAGCAAGGCGCACGAGATCGTCATGAACGAAGACGGCGCCGATTGCGCCTGGGTCCACGCCTATCTGCACCGCCTCGAGGGCGATCGCGACAATGCGCGCTATTGGTACCGGCAGGCGCGCCGCGAGCCGGCCACCGGCGGTCTCCCGGCAGAATGGGCGACCATCGCCGCAGCGTTGCTGGCTACGCGCGGGTAGCGCCGCCGATCTCTATTCGGTGCCGGCGAGGCCCGCCAACTGCACGACCTTCCCCCACCGCACCATTTCGCTGTCGATGAAGCCCTGCAGCTTGTCTGGCGGCGGGCTCGATTTCGGCACCATGCCGAGCAGGATCATGCGGTCGCGGATTTCCGGCTGGATCGCGATCTCGCGCAGCGCGTCGTAAAGCTTGGCGACAACGGGCGCGGGCACGTGGGCGGGCCCGACCACCATGCCCCAGCCGGCAGCGTTGAATCCCGGTACGCCGACATCGGCAAGCGGCGGAATTTCCGGCGCCGACGGTAGCGGCGTGGCCGACGACACGCCCAGCGCGCGAACCTTGCCGGCCTTGATCATCGGCAGCGACGGAATGGTGTCGGAAAACATCAGCGAAACGTGCCCGGCGATGACGTCGGTCAGGGCCGGCGCGCTGCCCTTGTAAGGGACATGCGTCATGTTGATGCCGGTCATGCTCTTGAGCAATTCGGCATAGAGGTGGTGCGGCGAGCCGGCGCCGCCCGAACCGTAGGTGAGCATTCCCGGATGCTCCTTGGAATATTTGATGAGCTCCGGGATCGTCGTGATCGGCAGCGACGGATTGACCACCAGCACGAACGGAATTTCGGCGATGAGCGCGATCGGCGAAAAATCCTTTCGCGGATCGTAGGAAAGCTCCTTGTAGAGGGTCGGACTGATCGCCAGCGAGCCGCTGCCGGCCATGACCAGCGTATAGCCGTCGGGCTCCGCGCGGGCGCAGTCCGCGGTGCCGATCGTGGAGCCGGCGCCGGGACGGTTCTCGACGACCACCGGCTGTCCAAGCCTGTCGCCGAGGCCGGGCGCAAGCTGCCGGCACAACGTGTCGATGGCGCCAGCAGCGGGCCATGGCGCGATCAGGGTGACGCGGCGCGCCGGATAAACGTCGGCGCGGGCGCTTTGTCGCGCGAGAGCGAGACCGGCGAGACCAAGGACAAGACGTCGTGAAACGCGCATGGTTCCCCCCTGGAGTGTCATGACGCGAAGCCGCCACGCCGTGTGCTTTTTGATGATGCTTTTTCGCGCGGCAGCGCAAGCAGCATAGGCGCGCCACAAGGATAACCGCAACAAGGAAAATCCGTGCGCGACGGCGCGATACGATGACGCGCGATCAGCCGCCGCGCGATAGTGGGACGGGAGCAGGTTTTGCCACGTTGCGGGCGGGCGGCTGGACCACCTCGCTGCGCTGCCGCGGCAGCGCTTCGGGATGCTCTTGTTGCAGAAAGGCGATCAGGCGCTCGCGCAGATCGGCGCACAGATTCGATGCCGATGCAGCGGAGTCTGCGCTCACCAGGATGCGGACTTCGATGGCTTGCGGGCTCGTGCCGGTGACCTGGACGCTGCTGACGGTACCGGTCTTCGATTGCGCGGCGAACTCCACGGCCTTCTCGCGAATGCGATCGACCGGCGCGGCGTAGTCGAGATAGAGCAGGACGCTGCCGATATTGGCCGCCGCTTGCCTCGTCCAGTTGTAGAACGGCTTCTCGATGAAATAGCTCAGCGGAACGACAAGGCGCCGCAGATCCCACAAGCGGATCACCACGTAGGTCGAATTGATCTCCTCGATCCAGCCGTATTCGTTCTCCACGGTGACGGCGTCTTCGAGGCGGATCGGCTGCGTCACCGCAAGCTGAATGCCGGCGAGGAGGTTGGTGAGCACCGGCCGCGCCGCCAGGCCGGCGACAATACCGGCGACGCCGGCGGAGGCGAACAGACTGACACCGTATTGGCGCACGGTTTCGAACGTCATTAGCGCGAAGCCTATGGTCACCAGCGCGATGACGGTGTCGAGCACGCGCACCAGGACGCGAACTTGCGTCACGTGCTTGCGCGCCAGCAAATTGTCCTCGACGTCGAAGCGAAAGCGCTTGAGATAAAGCGTGGCGCTGATCTGCAAAGCGGTGGCGGCGATCCAGCCGAGCAGGCAGATCGTCGCCAGCACCAGCAGCTGGACAATAATGCTCGCGGTCTCGGGGCCGACCGGCGCCGACGGCAGCGCGATCGCCAATGCCGCCACCAAGAGCGCCAACCGGGTGGGATTCTTCGTAGCGTTGAGAATAGATTGAAGGTACGGCCGCTCGCTTCCGAAGACCCGCCGCAGCAGCGCCAGGATCGCGGCATGCAGCAGCCAGGCGACGGCAACCGCGCCGACGAGAACGATGAGCGACACGACCCAGGCGGGCGCGAACGAGAGCGCGCCGCCCACCGCGGCAAGATCCGCCTCAATGCCCTGGAACAGGTCGTGCTGCATGCAAAATATCCATGGAAACGCCCGACAATACGGCCGGGTTCATCTTGGCCGATGCCTGGACAGGACTGCCGCAGGGTGGCATCAAACGCTGGATTCGCATCAAAGTATCAGAGACCGGCGCGGCGATGAAAACCTTCTTCATCCGTTTTTTCACCTGGTGGAACAGCCAGACTTTCGGCACCCAATTGTGGACCAGGCTTTACGGCGAATTCGTCGGCGACGACGAGTTCGGCAACCGCTATTATCGGACCAAGAACGGCCGCATCGATCCGACGCTCCTCATGGAACGGCGGTGGGTGGTGTATAACGGCGTCGCCGAGGCCTCGATGGTGCCGCCAAGCTGGCACGGTTGGCTCCATCACACGGTCGATGTGCCGCCAACCCAGGACAAGGTCACGGCGCACCCGTGGGAAAAGCCGCACCTGCCGAATCTCACAGGCACGGCAGGGGCCTATCGGCCGAGCGGCTCGACGCTTTCCCAGGGCCGCCGACCGAAAGCAACGGGCGATTACACGGCGTGGAGCCCAGGAAGTCGGTAATCAGCTCGCGGCGCCAAATAGACCCGCGTAATCGTGATCTCTAATTCCCGATCCCTGGTTTCGCCGCATTCAAAATGTTAACGGGGCAGGCGAGAGAGACGCATCCAAGCCGGCCGCGCCCGAAATCGCGACCAAGATCGCAAGGCTCCATGGTTCGCACTGCTGCCCTTTTGGTCGTCCTTAGCGGCAGCCTTCTGGCGGGTCCGGCTGCAGCGCAATTCGGCGGCGGCCTGTTCGGCAACGCGCCGCCACCGCGGCCGCCGGCCGATATTCCCAACGGCTCGTTTCCGGCCCAGCCTCCGCCGGTGGGTTATCCCGGCCAAAACCAATACCAGCCTCCGCCGCCTCCCGGGCGACCGTCAAACGGCATCCAGGCGCAGCCGTTGCCGCCCCCGCCCGGCGGAACAGCTGCCCCTCCGCCACCCCCCAGCCAAGCCGTTGCGCCGCAGCCGAACCGTCCGCGGGTGGTGACCCCTCAGCCGGGGAATGCTGCGCCACCTTCGCCGGCCAACACGCCCCCCGAGCAGCCGGCCGACAATACGCCGCCCCCGCCGCCCGACGACACCATCATCACCGAAATGCCGACGCAGAAGATCGCCAACAATCGCGCGGTGTTCTCCGGTCTCGACAAGATCACCGGCCGTATCATCTCGTTCGACGCGGCGATCGGCGAAACCGTGCAATTCGGCGCGCTGCAGGTCACCGCGCGGGTCTGCTACACGCGCCCGCCCACTGAAGCGACCAATACGGATGCCTTCGTGGAAGTCGACGAGGTGACGCTGCAGGGCGAGATCAAGCGCATCTTCAATGGCTGGATGTTCGCTTCGAGCCCCGGCCTGCACGCCGTCGAGCATCCGATCTACGATGTCTGGCTGACCGATTGTGCACAGCCGCAGCAAGTTCAGGTCGCGCAACCGGCGCCAGCGCCCGCACCTGCGCCGCTCGGCGCGCAGCCGAAGCCGCGTCCGCCGGCGCCCACGCGTCAGCCGGCCGCTGCGCCGCCACAGCCGCGCTAATCCCAATCGCCTCTAGGAAAGCCGCTCCAGCACGGCGCTGCCGGGCACCGGCCGATCCATTGCCAGCGCCGCGAAGTCGCCTTCGCCGACCAGCGCCGCATCGAGCAATTTGTGATAGGCGGGCCGCGACACTTCGACGGCGCCGAACGTGCGCAGATGATCGGTGACGAACTGGGTGTCGAGCAGCCGGTAATGGCCGGCTTTGAGCCGGGCCACCAGATGCACGAGAGCGACCTTCGACGCATCGCGCGCGCGGTGAAACATGCTCTCGCCGAAGAAAGCGCGGCCGAGGCTCACGCCATAGAGGCCGCCGACCAGCGTGTCGTTCTCATAGACCTCGACGGTGTGACAGTCGCCGCGCTCATAGAGTTTGCGGTAGAGATTGTGAATGCGGGCATTGATCCAGGTGCGGGCGCGTCCCGGCATCGGCTCGGCGCAACCGGCGATGACGGCATCGAAATCGCGGTCGACCACCACGGTGAAGCGGCTCGACCGCACCGTGCGCGCCAGGCGGCCGGGAACGTGAAAGCGGTCGAGCGGGATAACTCCGCGCCGCTCCGGTTCTATCCAATAGAGCGCCGGGTCGTCGGCGCTCTCGGCCATAGGGAAAATGCCGCACGCATAGGCCTTCAGCAGCACCTCCGGCGTGATGTCGATCAGGGCGGATTCGCGGCTGGCCATTGGATTCGTTTAACCGGCTCTGGGCCCCAGGTTCAAGAGGTGCGAATTATGATGCGGCTCAGCGCATTCAAGGCTCGGAAGTCTCCGGCGGCGGCAGCAGGTGGCGAGTATCCGGTGTGCATTTTCCTGTTGCTGCCGCATGCGCGTCGAAAAACCTCGTCAGTGACTTTCAGAAAATGATGCTGGAGATCGACGTCGAGCTGGCGCGAGCGCCACGGTGGAACTCTCGCGCCAAAGTTCCGAGGCGCCCCGGCACCGCGCCACCGCGAACTTAACCGACTGCAAATCATAGCTTCGCTAAGATTTTAATCGGCTTGAACCCATTTTCGTCCGGCGCATTAGGCCTCTGTGAAGAGTGCTAACAGTCCGGACACCCGTCATGGAACCGGTACGGAAAATGCCGAACCCCATCCATGTTCTCGTCGTCGAAGATGAGTTCCTGATCAGCGATTGGGTAGCGCAGTCGTTGGCGGAGCAGGGATTCGCGGTTCTGACGGCGGCGACGGCTGACGAAGCGCTACAACGCCTGATTTCGGATCCGGTCGACGTGCTGTTTACCGACATCAATCTGCCGGGCAGCATGGACGGCGCCGCCCTGGCATGGCGCGCGCGCCAAATGCAGCCTTGTTTGCCCGTCGTCTACGCATCGGCGCGTGCGACCATGATCGGGCCGAATGACCGAGTGCCGGGTGCGGTCATCGTTCCCAAGCCGTATGAGCCGACGCTGGTCGGCAAACTGCTCGCCGCCGTGATGAAATCAGCCGTCGCCCAAACGCCGGCTTAATGTTGTCGGCGTAAAGGCGCCTACGGCTCCATGCCGCCGCGGGCGAGGAACTGCTCGAGCCAGTGGATGTGATACGCGCCGTCGATGATGTCCTTCTCACGCGCCAGCGCGCGGAACAGCGGCAGCGTGGTTTCGATCCCGTCCACCACAAATTCGTCGAGCGCGCGCTTGAGCCGCATCAGGCATTCGCCGCGGGTCTTGCCGTGGACAATGAGCTTGCCGACCAGCGAATCGTAGAACGGCGGGATCGTGTAGCCGTGATAGACGGCGGAATCGACGCGCACGCCGAGGCCGCCGGGCGGATGGTAGTGCACGATCTTGCCCGGCGACGGGCGGAAGGTCACAGGACTTTCGGCGTTGATCCGGCATTCGATGGCGTGGCCGTGGAATTTGACATTGCTTTGCTCGAGCGTCAGATCGCCGCCGGCGGCGACGCGGATTTGCTCCAGTACGAGATCGATGTCGGTGATCATTTCGGTCACCGGATGCTCGACCTGGATGCGCGTGTTCATCTCGATGAAGTAGAACGCGCCGTCCTCATAAAGGAACTCGACGGTGCCGACACCCAGATATTCGATCTCGCGCATCGCCCTTGCCACCGTTTCGCCGATCGCATCGCGCGATGCAGCGTTGAGGGCCGGCGAGGGGCTTTCCTCCCAGACTTTCTGGTGGCGGCGTTGCAACGAGCAATCGCGCTCGCCGAGGTGAATGGCGCGGCCCCGGCCGTCGCCGAGGACCTGAATCTCGATGTGCCGTGGCCGGTCCAGGTATTTTTCGAGATAGACGGTATCGTCGCCAAAGGCGCTCAGCGCTTCTGCGCGCGCCGTCGCCAGCGACGCCGATAGTTCGCTCTCGGCGTGGATCACCTTCATGCCGCGTCCGCCGCCGCCGGCCGCGGCTTTGACCATGACCGGAAAGCCGATATCACGCGCCATGGCGCACGCTTCGTCGTCGGACGTGACGCCGCCGTCCGAGCCCGGTACGACCGGAATGCCGAGCTCCTTGGCGGCGCGCTTGGCGGCGATCTTGTCGCCCATCAGGCGGATGTGCTCGGGCCGCGGGCCGATGAAATGCACATTGTGCTCGGCGAGAATTTCGGCAAAGCGCGCATTTTCCGAAAGAAAGCCGTAGCCCGGATGGACCGCGTCGGCGTCGGTGATCTCGCAGGCGGCGAGCAGCGCCGGGATGTTGAGATAGCTGTCCTTGGCGGGCGGCGGGCCGATACACACACTTTCGTCGGCGAGCCGCACATGCATGGCGTCCTCGTCGGCGGTCGAATGCACGGCGACCGTGGCGATGCCGAGCTCCTTGCAGGCGCGCAACACCCGCAGCGCAATTTCTCCCCGGTTGGCGATGAGGATTTTGTCGAACATCGGGAAGCTCAAGAGGACGAATGGGGAATGGCGAATTGCGAATAGGGGCAAGGAAGGATCATCTGCTACTCGCTATTTGCTACTCGCGTCACTCAATAATGAGCAGCGGCTCGCCATATTCGACCGGTTGGCCGTCTTCGACCAGAATTTGCAGCACCGTGCCGGCGCGCGGCGCCGGGATTTGATTCATTGTCTTCATTGCCTCGATGATGATGAGCGTGTCGCCGGCCTTCACTTGGCTGCCGATGTCGACAAAGGGTTTTGCGCCCGGCGCCGGGCCGAGGTAAGCGGTGCCGACCATCGGCGAAGAGACCAGGCCTGGATGCTGGGTCGGGTCCGCGACCGTTGCGGGCGCGGCTGCAACGGCCGCGGCGCGAAGCGGCACGTCGGCCGCCCGCATGGCGGTGCCGCCCTGCCTCGCAACGCGAACCGACACGCCGTCGCGTTCGAATTCGATCTCGGTGAGGCCAGTTTCGTCGAGCAGCTTCGCCAGTTCGCGGATCATGTCGTGATCGATCGCCGGCGATTTCGGCATCGGCGGGCTCCCGGGCTTGCGCGCCACGATCAATCCTTGGCGCGGGGTTCGGCGCCGATCATGCCGGCAATGCCGGTGATGGCGAGTGCGTAGCCTTGCACCCCCATGCCGCACACGACGGCGCGCGCGGCCAGAGAGACATAGGAATGCCGCCGGAATTCTTCGCGCGCGTGGATATTGGTGATGTGCACCTCGACAACCGGGGCTTCCATGGTGAGCAGCGCGTCGAGGATGGCAACCGACGTCGTCGTATACCCCGCCGGATTGATCACGAGCCCCGCCGCCTTCTTGGCGCGCGCCTCCTGAATTAAATCGATGATCTCGCCTTCGTGGTTCGACTGTCGGAAGATCACTGCAAGACCATGGCGCTTTGCGGCCGCGCGGCAAAGCTTCTCGACGTCGGCGAGCGTGGCGCGGCCGTAGAGCTCGGGCTCCCGTGTGCCCAGCAAATTGAGATTCGGTCCGTTGAGGACGTAGATGGTCTTCGGCATTTTGCGCGCTGCTTCCGGCTGACATCGCAGCGGGCCAACGCCCCGCCGCGCCCGGCCCGTTTATAGGGAAGGCCTCCGCAAAGGGGAAGCCGCCACGATCACAGAGGTAGAGGTGCGCGCGTAATGCCGGAGTCGTACTGGTCGGAAAACCCCCGTCCCGGAACGCGGCGGACGGCGCTCAACCATGTCGCGGCAAAGGCCGCCCGAGAGGAGCCTACTTCTTCTCCGCCGCAATTTTGTCCTTCAATGCGTCGAGCCCGACCGCGCCGACGATCAGGTCGGAGCCGACGACGTAACTCGGGGTGCCGCTGACGCCGAGCGCTTCGGCGAGCTTCATGTCCTCGTCGATCGTCGTCTTCACTTCGTCGCTCGTCATGTCCTTCTCGATGCGGGCCATGTCGAAGCCGGTGTCCTTGGCGGCCGCGAGCGCGTGCGCCTTGTCGGCCGGACCGCGGCCGCCGAGAAGCTTCTGGTGGAATTCGATGTACTTCTTGCCGGTCGTGTCCTGCATGCGGGCGGCGACCGCGACGTGGGCCGCCTCAACCGAACCTTCGCCCAGAACCGGGAATTCCTTGAGCACGAATTTGAGGTCGGGGTTGGTCTTCAGCAGTGTCATCATGTCGGGCAGGGCGCGTTTGCAGAAGCCGCAATTGTAGTCGAAGAACTCGACCACCGTCACTTTGCCCTGCGGATTGCCGAGCACGACCTGATGCGGCGAATTGAACAGCGTCGCGTTGTTGGCGATGATGGTGGCGCGTTGCTTCTCGGCGTCGGCCTCCTTCTGCTGCTTGTCCACCGCGGCCATGACCTCTTCCATCACGTCCGGGTGGCTGATCAGGTAATTCTTGATGATGCCTTCGATCTCATGCTTCTGATCGTCCGAGAACGTCTGCGCCGACGCGACGGGCGCGATCAGCATCGCCGCGGCGATGAGCGATGCCAGCAATGCGGGGCGGCGGGTCGTGGCAATAGGATCCGTCATGGGACCTTCCTTCCGGTGATTACTTGCGAAGTGGGCTCTGGTTCAGATTCTTGTTGAAAGCGACGATGTCGTCGGCCCGCACCCAGCCGGGCGATCCGACCGGGAAACGCTGCTTGGCGCGGGCGGCGAGTTCGCGTGCCGTCTTGTTGTCGCCGCTGGCGAAGGCCGCCTGTGCGGAAGCGAGATCGGCGTCGGCGAGGTCGTTCTCGCGGCCGTAGGCCATCGCAAGCTGCGAATAGGCGTCGGAGGATTCGGGCTCCTTGGCGAGCGCTGCGCGCAAAATCGGAATTGCCTCCTGCGCAAGCTTCGGATCGTTTGTGGCGACGAGCGCCTGCCCGAGAACGATCTGGATCAGGGTCGGATTGGGTGCAAGCTGCACGGCGCGACGCAAGGGAGCGATGGCCTCCGACGGGTGCCCGCCTTCGAGCAAGGCTTGGCCTTTGAGTTCGTAAAAATAGGGATTGTTCGGCATCGCCGCAATCAAGCCGTCGATCTGTGCAATCGCCGCGCGCAGGTCGCCGAACCGGTAGGTCGAGATGGCCCGCGCGTAGCGGGCTGGCATGCTGGTATCGGACGGCGGATAGCGCCGCAGCAACGCATCTGGCCGGTCCATGAAGCCGTAGAGTTTCGCCCGCATCATGTCATGGCGGAATTGCAGTTCGGGCGGGTCTTTCTTGCCCCAGTAGGGCGTCTTCACCAGTTCGGCGAGCGCGTCCATGCGCTCCCGAGGCATCGGGTGATTTTGCGCGTAAGGGTCGATGTAGCTTGACGAGAACATCGTCTCGTCGGCAAAGCGCTTGAACGTGTCGTACATGCCCTTGGCGGATTGGCCGGTCATGGTCAGGAAACGAACGCCGGCGCGGTCGGCCGCTTCCTCCTGGCCGCGCTGATAGGCCAGGATCCGGTTCTGCAGCATAGCCTGCGGGCCGAGGGCTGCGGCCTCGCCGATATTGCCCATATCGACATTGCCGGACCGCGCGCCCGCGGCCGCGGCGCCGATGCCGAGCAGCATGGCGATAATCGCCAGGGTCTGTGCGTTGGCGAGCTCCTGGCGCATCTTCGAGAGGTGCCCACCGACAATGTGGCCGGTCTCGTGCGCGAACACGCCGATCAACTGGTTGGGCGTGGTCGCTTCCATGAGCGCACCGGCATTCACGAAGATGCGGTGCGCGTCCATCACGAAGGCGTTGAACGAGCGGTCGCTGATGATGACGACCTGAATGTTCTGATTGCCGAGCCCGGCAGCCTTGAGGATCGGCGCAGTGTAATCGCGCAGCAGCTGTTCGATCTCAGCGTCGCGAATCATCGGGATGCCGGCATTCGACCCGGTCTGCGCGCGCGACGGCATGCTCGTGAGCGCCAGCGCGGCGGCCGTCGTCAGTGCAATGGCTCGTGAAGCTGGCCTCGCCCGGCCCGCCTTGCTAGGAGGTCTTGCAGCGATCATCTGGGACAACGTGTCGGTCCCCCGAGCCGGGAGCCAAATTATGGACGGAACCGGTTATGGTCAACACACGGTCGAAACGCTAGCCGTAGTGGATTTGCGCGTCACAAAGCCCGGCGAATACGGCGGCAGCGGGGCGGTCGCGCGACGCTCAATACCCGGGATGTAAAGGCGAATTCATGCTCGACACGGCCAAACGCCTGCTGCTGCGACCGTCCGCACGCAGCGATGTGCCGCCGTTCATGGTGATGGACGTTATGGCTGCTGCTGCGCGTCTGGAAGCACAGGGGCGGCGCATCATTCACATGGAGGTCGGCCAGCCGGCCGCGGCAGCGCCGGCGACGGCGATCGCGGCGGCGCGGGCCGCGCTTTCGAGCGGGCCGCTCGGCTACACCGAAACACTTGGCGTGACCTCGCTGCGCCGACGCATCGCCCGCTCTTACGCTCAATCGCGCGGCCTTGACGTCGATGCCGCGCGCATCGTCGTCACCACCGGCTCCTCGGCGGGATTCATTCTGGCCTTCCTGGCAGCCTTCGAGACTGGCGATCGCGTTGCGGTAGCGGTGCCGGGCTATCCGCCCTATCGCCACATTCTGACGGCTCTCGGTTGCGAGCCGGTCTTGATCGAGACCGGCGCGGGCAACCGATGGTCGATCACCAGCGAGGCGCTTTTGGCGGCGCATCGCGCGCGGCCGCTCAAGGGCGTCATTGTCGGCTCGCCGGCCAATCCGACCGGGACGATGATGACCGCCGAGGCGCTTGCCGCCTTGATCGGCTGCGCCGAGGGCGCCGGCATCGTCGTCATCTCGGATGAAATCTACCACGGCCTCGATTACGCCTTTGCGGCGGAGACCGCGGCGCGCCTCTCCGACAACGCGATCATCATCAATTCGTTCTCCAAATTCTTCTGCATGACCGGATGGCGGATCGGCTGGATGGTGCTGCCGCCGCAATTGGTGCGCACGGTCGAACGGCTTCAGCAGAATCTCGCGATTTCGGTGCCGACGCTGTCGCAGATCGCGGCCGAAGCCGCCTTCGACGGATACGCGGAACTGATGAAGATACGACAAGGCTACGAGGAGAACCGGCGCATCCTGCTCGATGGCTTGCCGCGCGCGGGGCTTGATTCGTTCCTTCCGGTCGACGGCGCTTTTTATCTTTATGCCGACGTGTCGCGGTTCTCGAACGACAGCTTCGACTTCGCGACGCGCATGCTGGAGGAAGCGGGCGTCGCGGCGACGCCCGGGGTCGATTTCGATCCGCTGCACGGCCGCAATTATCTGCGTCTATGCTACGCCGGCTCCGCCGCAGAGATGAAGCAGGCGGTCGAGCGTATCGGCGCCTGGCTGCCCGATTTCTCCCGAAGAGGCGAGCGATGAGCGAAGCTGTGTTCGATATCCTGCGCAAAGTGACGACCGCGACGATCACCACGATGCTGCTGAAAAAGGGCATCCGGCGCTGCTGGATGAACGGTCCGAAGCCGCTGTCATCGAAGGGCGAGCGTATCGTCGGGCGGGCGTTCACGCTGCGCTTCGTGCCGGTGCGGGAGGATTTGGCGACGCCGGAAAGCTGGGCGAGCCCGATCTCAACCCGTGCTGCAATCGAGGACATGCCGGAGGGCGTGATCGCGGTTGCCGACGCCATGGGCGTGCCGAGCGCCGGCATCTTCGGCGATATTCTGTGCGCGCGCATGAAAAAGCGGAACGTCGCGGCGCTCGTCACCGACGGCGTGATGCGCGACCTTTCCGGCGTGCTGATGAGTGCGTTGCCGGTGTGGTGCGCCGGCGTCGCGGCGCCGGCCTCTGTCAACGGTCTCACTTTTGTCGGCTGGCAGCAGCCGATCGGCTGTGGCGGCTGCGCGGTGTTTCCGGGAGACGTCATCGTCTGCGACGACGACGGTGCAGTCGTCATCCCGCAGGCTTTGGTTGAATTCGCCGCGCATGAAGGCGCCGAGCACGAGCTCTATGAGAGCTGGGTGTTCAGCGAGGTGGAGAAGGGCGTGAAGCTCCCCGGCCTCTATCCGCCGAACGACGACGCCAAGGCGCGCTATGCGGCGTGGCGGAAATCACGGGAATAGCTTTCGCAGCGTGCGAGCTTGCGTCTTCGAGGCCTGAGCGTGTTTTTCATCCTGTCCAAGCTGCTCGGCTTTTTCGCCCTGCCTTCGAATGTCCTGATCTCGATCGGCATCGCCGGCATCGGCCTCCTGTTCACGCGCTGGACGCGGCTTGCAAGCTGGCTCGTGGTGACGAGCGTCGTGCTCATCGCAATCGCCGGACTGTCGCCGCTCGGCAATACCCTGCTGCTGCCGCTGGAGCAGCGCTTCCCACCCTGGGACGCTTCCCACGGAGCACCGGACGGTATCATCGTGCTCGGCGGCGCGATCACGCCCGATGTTTCGGATGCCCGCGGCGCCGTGGCGCTCAACGAAGCCGCCGAGCGCGTCACCGCCGCGGTCGAACTGGCGCGCCGTTATCCGAACGCGCGCATTATCTTCTCCGGCGGCAGCAACGCGCTGTTTCCCGGCGATGAAGCCGTCGAGGCGGCGATTGCGGTGCGGGAATTCGAGGCGCTCGGCATTCCGCACGATCGCATCAGCGCCGAGGAGCAGTCGCGCAACACCATCGAGAACGCGGTGTTCTCGCGGCTCATCGCCCAGCCGAAACCCGGCGAGCGTTGGCTCCTGGTGACGTCGGCCTTTCACATGCCGCGCGCGATCGCCGCCTTCCGGGCCGCGGGTTTTCCGGTCGAAGCCTATCCGGTGGATTGGCGCACGCGCGGGCCGCTCGATGCGTTCCGCCCGTTCGGATCGGTCGCCGAAGGCTTGGGCCGGACCGATACCGCCGTGCACGAATGGATCGGTCTTTTGGCATATCGGCTCAGTGGCAGGACCAGGGAACTCTTTCCCGCGCCCTGAGAGGCCCCGCCGTTAACGTCGGCTTAAGCTTTCGCGCGACCTCTTAACTGATCCTTCACCATGTTGGCCGATGGTTTCACCTGAGGGATCAGCGCTCGCGCGATCCTGCCGGCGTCCAGTTCGTTATTGAACACCCTGTGCGACGCCCGGCCCAACGACCTTCGGGAAGCATCAGCATGTCGATCGATACACCTGTCGCCGCCTTGACTCAGAAGAGCGCGCCCGCGGTCATCGGTGTCCGATCCGCCAACTATGAGCGGCTCGACACGGTACTGACCGTGGTGTTCGCGACGACCGCGGTGCTTTTTGTGTCTTTCATCGCGGTCGTGACCGGCCTCATCTGAACGAGGCCTCAGGCGTCCAGCACCGCCTGGCGCGACGACGACGCAAACTGCCGCCGCCACATGACGACGAGAATGCCCGCCGTCATCGCGATCAGCGGCACCGGCCCGACGAACCAGCCGAGATAACCGAGCGCGAAGAAGAGGGCGCGCTGGCCGCGGTTGAAGTGACGGCCGGCGTCAGTGATGACTTCGGTCGCACCGCGCACGAAGCGTTGCGCCTCGGCCGAATTTTTTTCCGCGGCGGGCGGCGCGGCGCCGACCAGGATCGCCACGTAGTTGTAGAGCCGGTACGCCCAGGCGAATTTGAAGAACGTATAGATGAAGATGACCATCAGCCCCATCACCTTCATTTCCCAACCTACATGCGTCACCGTCGCGCCCAGCGGCAGCGAGGCGACGATCGACAGCATGTCGTCGGTGGAGCGGAACAGCGTCGCCGCGCCGCCAAGGGCGAGGAGCGAGCTCGAGGCGAAGAACGCCGTGCCGTTCTGCAGGGATGCGATCACCTGGCCATCCATCATGCGCGCTTCGCGCGCCAGCATGCGTTCCATCCACTGCAGGCGATAGCGATGCATCAGGCCGTTCAGCCCGCTCTTGCCGTGGGCGGTAAACTCGATGACGTAGGAATAGCCGAGCCAGGCGGCGAGAAACCAGACGAGCGCAATCAGGTCGAGCGTCGAAAAATGCAGCATTGCGGCGTTTCCCCCGACCATGCTGCCATCGCCGCCGCAACGCATCAAGCGCGGCGATGATTTCGCTCCTTGAAATCCGCGCTACACTCGCGGCAAAGCGGGGTCGGCATGAGTCTGCATCTGATTATCGGCAACAAGAACTATTCGTCGTGGTCGTTGCGTCCATGGCTGGCGATGAAGGCTGGCGGAATTGCGTTCGATGAGACGGTGATCTCGCTCGAAGCGCGAGACTTCAAGGCGCGGGTGACGGCACTGAGCGGCGCCGGCAAAGTGCCGGTGTTGATCGACGGCGACGTTCGCGTCTGGGAATCGCTGGCGATCATCGAATATCTCGCCGAGAAATTTCCATCTGCCGGGCTATGGCCGCGGCAGGCTGAAGCCCGCGCCCACGCCCGTGCCGTCGCAGCCGAGATGCATGCCGGTTTCCTGCCGCTGCGGCGGCACCTGCCGATGAACTTTTGGCGGCCGGTGAAGCATCGCGCGCTCGACGACGGCGCCGGTGCCGACGTCAAGCGCATCGACGCGATCTGGCGCGAGTGCCGGCAACGCTTCGGCGCCGACGGCCCTTTTTTATACGGTACGTTCGGCGCGGCCGACGCCATGTACGCGCCGGTCGTTTCGCGCTTCCACACCTATGCGGTGGAGATCGGCGATGTTTCGCGCCAATACATGGCGGCGGTCATGGCGCTGCCGGCCTGGGCCGAGTGGCGCGACGCGGCGCGGCGCGAGCCTTGGGTTCTGCCCCACGACGAAGTCGACTGGCCGAACGTGCTGCGGGAATAGCCGCGCTCAGGCCAGGCGCTGCTGCAACTCGCGCAGCAGCGGCTGCTGATACGCGATGATCTTCGTCATCGCGATCGGCAGGGTAAAATAGGCGATACGGTCGATCTCCGGAAAGCTCCGCCGCAGCCCGGATTTTGGCGGCCACTCGATCTCGAAAGTATTGCTGACGAAGGCCGCGAGATCGAGATCGGCTTCCACCGCCCAGGCATGAACGACTTTGCCGCTCTTTTGGATGACAGGGTCGAGCGCAATCACGTCGCCGATCGCGTTCAGATTTGTCTCCTCTTTGAATTCGCGCCGCGCGGTCGCGAGCGGTTCGTCACCGGGCTCGATGAGGCCCTTCGGAATTGTCCAGGCGCCGTCGTCTTTCTTGGCCCAAAACGGTCCGCCCGGATGCGCCAGCAGCACCTCCAGGCCGTTTTTGCGGCGGAATGCGAGCAGGCCGGCGCTGATCTCTTTGGTGCGGCGCATCGGCGCAGACCTCGTAAAAACTGCGGCTCTCTACCGCAGGCCTTGCCAAACAGCCCTTTGTCTGCATCTTTTTGTCACGATTACGCCCACAATGCGCGTTTCCTCGCCCGGGCTCGTTGGAGCACGTCGGGGAGGGGGCGCGCCGAACCATTACTGCACGGGAGCCAATACCAATGCGATATGGGTTTATCGCCGCGCTTGCCGCATTCGCGGTTGTCCTAGCGCCGGCCGCCAAGTCCGACGACGCCCCCAAGGACGTCAAGGGCGTGTTTTTGATGAGCGATTATCCGGCCGTTACGTTGCGCCCCGGCGAGACATCGACCGTCAACCTGCGACTGCAGAATTATGACATGGCGCCGGACCGCTTGGCGCTTGCGGTGTCGGGCGTGCCGACGGGTTGGACCGCAACCCTGCTCGGCGGCGGCCAGCCGGTCGCCGCGGCCATGCCCGCCACCAATTCGAGCGTATCGCTGTCGCTGCGGCTCGACGTGCCGAAGTCGGCTCCGATGGGAACGCAAACGCTCACCGTGAGCGCGACCGGAGCCTCGACGAACTTGCAACTGCCGATCGAGGTGACGCTGGCCAAGGACCTTCCGGCCAAGCTGACGGTGACGCCGCAGCTTCCCGAACTGCGCGGCACCTCGAAGTCGAGCTTCGAGTATCAGCTCAGCATCAAGAACGACAGCGGCAAAAAGCTGACGGTGAGCCTGGCGGCGCAGGCGCCGAAGAACTTCGACACCACGTTCACCGAGCAGTACGGCAGCCAGGAGCTCAACGCCGTGCCGGTCGATGCTGGCCAGAGCAAGGACGTGAAGCTCAAGGTCACGCCGCCGAATACCGCGGCGGCCGGCGACTACAAGGTCACCGCGCGCGTGTCAGCGGAAGATGCGTCGGCGACGGCGGACCTCGGCCTCGCGATCACCGGGCAGCCCAAGCTCGATATCAGCGGCCGCGAAGGTCTTGTCTCCACCCGCGCCTCCGCCGGCAAGGAGACGACCGTGCCGGTCGTCATCACCAATACCGGGACTGCGCCTGCCGACGACGTCCAGCTCAGCGGCTCGGCGCCGAGCGGATGGAAGATCACCTTCGATCCGAAGTCGGTCGATCACATTGCGCCGAACGACAACAAGGAAGTGCAGGCGCTGATCACGCCGACCGAGAAGGCGATTGCCGGCGACTATGTGACGACGGTGCGCGCCTCGGCCCGCGGCGAGTCCGCCAACACGACGTTCCGCGTCACCGTGACGACGTCCACCATGTGGGGCATCGCCGGGGTCGGCATCATCGGCGTTGCGCTTCTGGTCATGGTCGGGGCGGTGGCAAGGTTCGGCCGTCGATGAGCGAGGACACGGTCATCGAGGCCAAGGGCCTCACCAAGACCTATGGACAGGCCGTCGCGGTCGATCACATCTCGTTTACTGTCGGGCGCGGTGAAATCTTTGGACTGCTTGGTCCCAACGGCGCGGGCAAGACGACCACCATCCTGATGTTGCTCGGGCTCACCGACATATCGGGCGGCGAGGTCAACGTGCTCGGGTTCAATCCCGCCCGCGAGCCGCTGTCAGTGAAACGCCGCGTCGGCTACCTGCCCGACACGGTGGGATTCTACGACCAGCTCACCGCCGCCGATAACCTGCGCTACACGGCGCGGCTCATCGGCTTCAGATTGAAGGAGCGCGAAAGCCGGATCGCCGACGCGCTCGATCGAGTCGGACTGTCCGAGTTCGCCGACAAGAGGGTAGGCACCTTCTCGCGCGGCATGCGGCAGCGCCTGGGTCTCGCCGAGATCCTGATGAAAGGCGCGCAAGTCGCCATTCTCGACGAGCCGACGTCCGGTCTCGATCCGCATGCGACCGCGGAACTCCTCGGCATCATCCGCGGCTTCAAGTCGGCGGGCGTGTCGGTGCTGCTGTCCTCGCACCTGCTCGAACGCGTGCAGAGCGTGTGCGACCGCGTCGCGCTGTTCAGCGGCGGCCGCATCGCGCTGATGGGCTCGGTGGCCGAACTCGGCCGCGAGGTTCTCGGCGGCGGCTACGTGGTCGACATCGAAGCCGACGGCGCCGGTCTGGCCGAGCGGCTGGCGCTGATCCCCGGCGTGAGCGGCGTCGAGAAGACCGGCATCGGCAAGCTTCGCCTGCAAGCCGACCGCGACGTGCGGCCGGAAGCGGCGGCCGAAGTGGTGGCGATGCAGGGGCGTCTCAAGTTTCTCGGCGTGCAGGAAGCCAGCCTCGAAGCGATCTACACCCGCTATTTCGAGAGCCAGACCGGCGCGCCGTTGAAGGAGGAACGAGGAGTGCCCCATGCAGCGTGAAGGCTCGGCCTTTCAGGGCCTCGGCGTGGTCATGCTCAAGGAGCTTTCCGACCACCTGACCAGCACGCGCATGCGCGTGCTGGAATGGCTGGTGGTGCTGGTCGCGCTGGCGGCCCTCTACGGCGCCATCCAGCAGATCAAGGACACCACGGCGGAGGACCCGTTCCTGTTCCTGCGCCTGTTCACGACATCACGCGACCCGCTGCCGTCGTTCGTGTCGTTCCTGTCGTTCCTGGTGCCGCTGATGGCGATCGGCCTCGGTTTCGACTCCGTCAACGGCGAGCATAACCGGCGCACCTTGTCGCGGATTCTGGCGCAGCCGATCTACCGCGATGCTCTGCTGTTCGGGAAATTCCTGGCCGGCCTGGTGACGCTCTCGATCAGCCTCATCGCGCTGTGGCTTTTGGTCGTGGGCCTCGGCCTCCTTCTGATCGGCATTCCGCCCGGAGCGGAGGAGATCGCCCGCAGCTTCGTGTTCCTGCTGGTGACGATCGTCTATGCGGGCGTATGGCTCGCGCTCGCTTTGCTGTTCTCGATCCTGTTCCGCTCGGCGGCGACCGCGGCGCTGGTGACGCTCGGCATCTGGCTTCTTGTCACCTTCATCTGGCCGGTGCTCGCCGGTGCGGTGGCACAGATCATCGTGCCGCCCGATCCGCGCTACATGGCGCTCGGCCTGCAGACCCCCGGCACCGCGGAGCTCGAGCAAATCCTGGCGCGGCTGTCGCCCTCGACCCTGTTCGCCGAGGTCGTGGTGGCGTTGCTCGATCCGACCACCCGCGCGCTGGGGCCGATCTATCTCAGCCAGCTTCAGGGCGCCGTCCTCGGCGCGCCGCTGCCGCTCGGCGAGAGCGTCTTGATCGCTTGGCCGCAGATCGTTGGCATGATCGCGACCGCGATCGTGCTGTTCGTCGTCGGCTACGTGGTGTTTCAGCGCCAGGAAGTGCGCGCCTGATATCCGAGGCCGGCCCACGGCCGGCCTCGACATCACCGGAGTCCGGCGCCGAGCACATTGCGCTCGCGCCCGTGCCATAGTGGAATCCCTCGAACGGGAGGGATTCGTTCGTGGCCGTCATCCAAACGACAGTCGATACCGCGTCGCCCGATTTCCTCGCCAACCAGGCGGCGACGCGCGCGCTCAATGCGGCTCTCGAGAAGCACCGCGCCGAGGCGGCGGAGGGCGGGCCGCCGCGCGCCCGCGAGCGCCATCTCGGGCGCGGCAAGCTTTTGCCGCGCGAGCGCGTGCTGACGCTGATCGACCCGGGCACGCCGTTCCTGGAGCTCTCGCCGCTTGCCGCCAACGGCCTATACGACGATGTCATTCATGGCGCAGGCCTGATCACCGGCATCGGCCGGGTTTCCGGGCGCGAATGCGTCATCGTCTGCAACGATTCGACCATCAAGGGCGGCACTTATTACCCGATGACCGTCAAGAAGCATTTGCGCGCGCAGGAGGTAGCGCGGGAAAATCGCCTGCCCTGCATCTATCTCGTCGACTCCG
>DATJYT010000454.1:0-2476 GCA_035499475.1 Xanthobacteraceae bacterium
CCGCTGGTCGCCATGGAGATGAAGGAATTGCTCGCCTTTACGCGCATGACCGGAGATCTCGTCAAGGCGATGATCCATTGCGGCAAGCCGATCATTGCCGCCCTTGATGGCGTCGCCGTCGGCGCCGGCGCCATCATCGCCATGGCGTCGGACCTGCGCATCGCCACACCGCAGGCGCAGACAGCCTTTCTGTTCAACCGGGTCGGCCTTGCCGGCTGCGACATGGGCGCTTGTGCCATGCTGCCGCGTATCATCGGCCAGGGCCGCGCCGCGGAGCTCCTCTATACCGGCCGCGCCATGACGGCGCAGGAAGGCGAACAGTGGGGCTTTTTCAACAAGCTCGTCGGCGCCGACACGCTGGAACAGGAAGCGCTGGCGGTGGCGCGCCGCATCGCTTCCGGGCCGACATTCGCGAACGGCATCACCAAGACGCAGCTCAATCAGGAATGGTCGATGAGCCTCGACCAGGCGATTGAGGCGGAGGCGCAGGCGCAAGCGATCTGCATGCAGACCAGGGATTTCGAGCGCGCCTACAATGCATTCGTCGCCAAAGAGAAGCCGGTGTTCGAGGGGGATTAGCACGTTGTTTGCGCAGTCACGACGATCACGCTCAGCGTCGTCATTGCCGGGCTTGACCCGGCAATCCATGAAGCGCCTGCGCTTGCAACCGCTTTCGGTCTTTCACCCACGTCGCCTCGGTATGGATGCGCGGGTCAAGCCCGCGCATGACGGATAAAAATGAGCGACCAGACTTTCCTGTCGTGGCCGTTTTTCGAAAATCGCCACCGCGCGCTGGCGGAGACGGTCGAGCGCTGGAGTGCAGCGAACTTGCCGGCCAATCACGGCGACGTTGACGCGGCCTGCCGCGATCTCGTGGCCCGCCTCGGCCGCGACGGCTTGCTGGCGCCCACGGCACCCGATCCCAGCGTGCCTTCGCCGCTCGACGTGCGCTCGCTCTGCCTCATCCGCGAGACTTTGGCGCGGTATGACGGGCTCGCCGATTTCGCCTTCGCCATGCAGGGCCTTGGCGCCGGTCCCATCAGCCTGTTCGGCAACGCCGAGCAGCGCTCCTGGCTCAAGCTGACGCGATCGGGCGAAGCCATCGCCGCGTTTGCGCTTTCGGAGCGGAAATCCGGATCGGACGTCGCCAATATCGCGATGACGGCGACGCGCGACGGCGACGACTATATTCTCGACGGCGAGAAGACCTGGATCTCCAACGGCGGCATTGCCGAAATCTACGTCGTGTTCGCGCGCACCGGCGAAGGCCCGGGCGCGAAGGGGTTGTCGGCATTTGTGGTGCCGGCCGATCTGTCCGGTTTCGCCGTCGCCGAGCGCATCGATGTGATCGCGCCGCATCCGCTGGCGCGGCTCAAATTCGAGCGCGCGCGCGTGCCCGCATCCGCCATGATCGGCGCGCCGGGCGAAGGCTTCAAGATTGCCATGGCGACGCTCGACATTTTTCGCGCGACCGTCGGTGCGGCGGCCCTTGGTTTTGCTCGCCGCGCGCTCGACGAAACAATCACCCGTGTACGCACACGCGAAATGTTCGGCGGCCCGCTCGCCGATCTGCAGATGGTGCAGGCCGCCATCGCCGAGATGGCGCTCGACGTCGATGCGGCCGCGCTTCTGGTCTATCGCGCCGCATGGACCAAGGACAACGGCGCTGCCCGCGTCACCCGCGAGGCCGCGATGGCGAAGCTTTATGCCACCGACCGCGCCCAAGACGTCATCGACAAGGCCGTGCAACTTCACGGCGGCGACGGCGTCCGCCGCGGCCATATCGTCGAACGGCTCTACCGGGACATCCGAGCGCTGCGAATCTACGAAGGCGCGTCCGAAGTCCAAAAAGTCGTCATCGCACGGCAAACTCTCTCTGGAGCATGACCATGGCTTTGCAATCGCTTGGCCGCACGGCACATACCGACACCTTCACTCGCGATAATCTTCCGCCGTCGCAGCAATGGCCGGAAATCCCGCTCAAAGGCTTCGATTATCCCGAGCAGCTCAATGCCGGCGTCGAACTGACCGACCGCATGGTGGCGCAGGGTTTCGGCGATCACATCGCGCTGATCGGCAACGGCCGCCGCCGCACTTATAAGGAACTCTCCGACTGGACCAACCGCATCGCCCGCGCGCTGGTCGAGGACTTCGGCATCAAGCCCGGCAACCGCATCCTGATCCGCGCCGCCAACAATCCGGCCCTGGTCGCGTGCTGGCTGGCCGCGACCAAGGCCGGCGCCGTGGTCGTTAACACCATGCCGATGCTGCGCGCCGGCGAGCTTGGCAAGATCGTCGACAAGGCCGAAGTGACTTTGGCGCTGTGCGACACGCGACTGATGGACGAGCTCGTCACCTGCGCCAAGACCAGCCAGTTCCTCAAGCAGGTGATCGGCTTCGACGGCACCGCAAACCACGACGCCGAACTCGACCGCATCGCGCTCAGCAAGCCCGTCACCTTCGAAGCCGTGAAAAC
>DATJYT010000455.1:0-10643 GCA_035499475.1 Xanthobacteraceae bacterium
ACGTCGGCGAAGGCGATCTGGTTCTTCGCCTCCGGCGCGTCCTTGAGACGATCCTTGAGCCATTTGGCGTCGGCGACCGTGACCACGGCGTCGAGCTTGGTCTTGCGGCCGACGTTCTCGTCGACAAAGAACGTCTGCGCCACCGGCGCCGGATCGGCGAGCCCGGTGGTCTCGACGATGATGGCGTCGAACTTGCCCTTGCGGCGCATCAGCCCGTCAAGGATGCGAACGAGATCGCCGCGCACGGTGCAGCAGATGCAGCCGTTGTTCATTTCGAACACTTCCTCGTCGGCCCCGACCACGAGATCGTTGTCGATGCCGATCTCGCCGAATTCGTTGACGATGACGGCGTATTTCTTGCCGTGCGGCTCCGAAAGGATGCGGTTGAGCAACGTGGTCTTGCCGGCGCCGAGATAGCCGGTGAGGACCGTGACGGGGACTTTATCGGTATCGGTCATTTCTTCTCTCCGTTGGCCTCTCCTATATAGGCATCCGCCGCTCCGTGCATCCCCGGCAAAGGCGCTGTCTGCGTAGCTTCCGACGCGGGCCTCAGCTTTGATCCGGGCAGCGCTTGCGTTATCGTTTGCCCTATAAGCAGAACCTAGATGGGAGGGGCACGATGCGGAACGGGATTGTCGCCGCCGCAGGTTTGGCGATCGTGCTTGCCGCGGCAGGCGGTGCCGCGGCGCAGGGCTATCCCGAGCGCACCGTGCAGATCATCGTTCCGGCGACGCCGGGATCGAGCGCCGACATATTGGGCCGCATGCTCGGCGACGGCCTGACGGTGCGGCTCGGCAAGCCTTTCATCATCGTCAACAAGCCCGGCGCCAACGGCGTCCTCGGCAGCGCCGATGTGGCCCGCGCCAAGCCCGACGGCTACACGTTGATGCACGGCGCGACCTATTCGATCACGGTGCAGCCGATCACCGACAAGGACGCCGGTTACACCTACAAATCATTCACGCCGATCTGCCAGACTTTCAAGAACGACCAGGTGATCGTGGTTCCGCCGGATTCGCCGTTCAAGACGGTGCGCGACATCATCGAGGCTGCGAAGCAAAAGCCCGGCGCTCTGAATGTCGGCATTCCCGGCATTTCCACCATTCCGCATCTCGCCATGATCCAGTTGTCGCAGATCGCCAATGTCGAATTCAACAACGTGCCGTTCAAAGGCCCGGCAGAAGAGATCCAGAACGTTCGCAACGGCCAGCTCGACTTCGCCGCGGTGCCGCTGACGGCCGCGGTCGGCAGCGGGCTTGCCATGCCGGGAATTTTTGCGATGGCGCGCAATCCTCATTTGCCCGAGGTGCCGACCTTCAAGGAACAGGGTTACAGCGTCGCGCCGCTGAGCTTCGGCGGCCTTCTGGGGCCGGCGGGTCTTCCCGACGACGTGAAGGAGAAGCTCGGCAATGCCTGCGCCACAGTCGTGGAGGCGCAGGCGTTCCAGACCCTCGTCAAGGAGACCTTTCAGCCGGCCGACTACTTCGCCGATGCTGCAGGCTTCGCGCGCAATCTCGAAAAGGACATCGCCGAGAAGACGCCGCTCGTGGAGAAGCTCAATCTGAAGTGACGGCGACGCGTGCTTTACTGAATTCTTCGATGTTGTGGCGCATCAGGTCCACATAGGTGCCGGCCGGGCCGTCGGGCTCCGATAGCGCATCGGTATAAACGCGTCCACCGACCGTCGTGCCGCTTTCGCGGGCAATCTCCGCGATCAGCCGCGGGTCGCCGATATCCTCCAGAAAGAGGGCCGGGCCATTCTGCGATCTGATCAGGGTGATGATTTTGGCGACGTCCTTGGCCGCCGGTGGTTTCCTGCCCGTCCCCGGGGATTTTGGCATCCGGGCGGCGGCCTCTCTTGCCAAGGCCGGCGATGGGCCGCCATGGTCGCCGGTGAATGAGCCGGCCAGAATGCGAGCGAGCGAAATGAGCGAAGCTAAGCCCCGCGCCATTTGTGTCGGTGAGCCGTTGATCGAGCTCCTGCGCGGCGCCGACGGCAGGTTCGCGCTCTCCTGCGGCGGCGACACCTTCAACACCGCCATTTATCTTGCCCGCGCCGGCATCGACGTCGCTTTCGCCACCGCTATCGGCGACGATCCCTATTCCGACAGCGTCATGGCGTTGGCGGCGGCGGAAGGCGTTTCATCGAGCCTGGTGTTGCGCGTGCCGCGCCGTCTCCCTGGACTGTGCCTGATCGAGAGCGGCCCGGGCAGCGAGCGCCACATTCGCGCCTGGCGCGACGGCGCGCCCGCGAACGATTTGTTCGAGCTTCCCGACTGGATGCGGATCGCGGAAGCTCTCACCGCGGCCAAGCTCGTCTACTTCACCGGCATTACGCTGTCGCTTTATTCGAATACCGGCCTTGGCCGCTTTCTCGCCGTGCTGGAAGTGGCGCGGCAGCAAGGCGCCAAGATCGCCTTCGACGGCAATTTTCGACCACGCGGCTGGAAGGGCGACTTGGCGCGCACCCGCACGGTTTTCGTCGAGGCGCTCAAGCGCGTCGATATTGCCTTGCCGACATTCGACGACGAAGCCGTGCTGTGGGGCGACCCCAGCCCGGAAGCGACGGTCGCGCGGTTGCAGGCGTTCGGCATCGGCGAAATCGTCGTCAAGAACGGTCCGAACAGCGCGCTCGTTGTGACGGCGGGCGTCAATGAGTTCGTGCCGGTGCCCGAAGTGGTGGTGCCGGTCGATACGACGGCGGCCGGCGATGGCTTCAATGCCGGCTATCTCGCGGCGCGGCTTGGCGGTGAAGTGCCGGTGCAGGCTGCGAGCGCCGCGCATCGGCTGGCCGGCAACGTGATCCGCCATCCGGGCGCACTGGTGCCGCGCACCGCTGTCGGCATGCACTGAAATTCCTATGGCTTGGCGAGAAGCATCGCTCCGGCTGCGGCGATGAACGGCAGCGGCACCGACACGGCGGCGCGCAGCCACACCACGCGCGGCGGCATGGCCGGTATTTCCCAGCCGATGATGCGCTGGATGGAAAACAGCGACCACGCGGTCACAAAGGCGATCACTTGCGGCGCGCCAGCGCCGCCCTTGAGTGCCGCCGCCGCAATCGAGAAGCCGACCACCGGGCCGCCTGAGGTGGCGCCGCCGCCGATAGTCGCGATGGCGACGCCGAGCATTCCGGATTGCGGCCCGATCCACGGCACGATGAGGTCCTGCGGCATGGCATCGGCGATGAAGCCCGAGCCGATCACGCCGAGCGCGATGCGCGGAATGAGCCGCAGGAATTCGATGATCGACTCGCGCGCACTGGCGCGAAACAAATGCGTGCCCCGCATCGCGGCCATGAAGCCGAGCACGCCGACCACCACCCAGAGGAAAAGATTTACGGCGAGCATCATGCCGAGTTACCCGGCGAGCTTTCGGGCGCGCTCTCCATGCGCAAAGCGAAAGCACGGATCGCGGCGCGGCCCAGAATTCCGGCGAGAAACGGCAGCGGCAGGCAGACGACGATGCGCCAAAGGACGAAATCGGGCCCGAAGAACGGCAGTTCCCAGACCAGCGCCCGGTTATAGCCGAGCAGCATCCAACTCGTGATGAAGGCGATCGCCGTGCCGGCATCGGCGCCGATGCCGAGGAATGCGCCGGCGACCGGATAGATGGTGAAAGGGCCGCCGGGCAGCACCGCGGCGGTGGCGGTCGCGATCAGGAGGCCGAGCAGTCCGGATTCGGCGCCGACCAAGCGCGCCACCATCTCGCGCGGTAGCAGCAACGTGACGAAGCCGCCGATCAAGCAGCCCGCGAGCATTTTCGGCATCATATTGCCGAACAGCAAAACATCGCTGCGGAAGATGGCGAAGAAGCGTTCCGAACCCTCGCGCAGGTAGACGGTCAGGCCCGATATGGCGCTGATCGCAAATACGAGAGCCGTCGAAAAATCGAATGGCTTACGACGGCGTTTGCCAGGCATCGGCGCGCGAGGTCTCCGGAGTGCACCAGCCGTCATACTGCGGGGCGGCCAACAGCCATGCAAGGCTAATGCCGTGCATGGGTGGGATGCGGCCTGAGGCCCCGGTTTCCGGGGGTTTTTCGGGCCGAGAGCCTATTCGACTAAGGGCCGGATTGGCCGCCCGGTCCGGCCGCGCTATGGATGGAGCAAGACCAATAGCTAATGGCGGCCGGACCAGGCCGCGTCTGGGAGGACAACCGTGAATCACTTGGTCATTAAACGTATTTGCTTCCTGTTTGCCGCCGCCTTCCTGTTCGCGCTCGGCAAGCCGGCGCTGGCGGATCCGATCGTCATTAAGTTCAGCCATGTGGTGACTCCGGACGCGCCCAAGGGCAAGGCGGCGCTGCTGTTCAAGGAACTCGCCGAGAAATACACCAACGGCAAGGTGACGGTTGAGGTTTACCCGAACTCATCGCTCTACAAGGACAAGGAAGAGCTCGAAGCCTTGCAGCTCGGTTCGGTGCAATTGCTGGCGCCGTCAATCTCAAAATTCGGCCCGCTCGGCGTCAAGGAATTCGACGTTTTCGATCTGCCTTTCCTGATGAGCGATGACACCCATGCGCGCCAGATGATGGCGAGCCCGATGATGGGGGAGTTCAACCAGAAGCTCGAGGCCAAGGGTGTCGAACCGCTCGCCTATTGGGACAACGGCGCGCATGTCTATACCGCGAACGTGCCGCTCATCATGCCGGACGATTTCCGCGGCCTGAAGATGCGCATCCAGGGCAGCAAGGTGCTCGACGCGGTCGCGCGCGAGCTCGGCGCCATTCCGCAGATCATCGCCTTCGGCGAACTCTATCAGTCCCTGCAAACCGGCGTCGCCGACGGCGAGGACAATGTGCCGTCAAACATCTCGACGCAGAAGCTCTATGACGTGCAGAAATATCTTACCGTGTCTCACCATGGCCGCCTCACCTACTCGCTCATCACCAACAAGAAATTCTGGGATGGGCTGCCGGCGGACGTCCGGCCGGGTCTTGATCGCGCCGTGAAGGAGACGACTCAATTCTTCAACGACACCGCGGCGAAGGACAACGTCACCGCCATGGATCAGATCAAGGCCACCGGCAAGATGCAGATTCACGTCCTCACCGATACCGAGAAGCATGCCTGGATCGCCAAGCTGATGCCGGTCCACAAGGAGATGCAGAGCCGCTTCGGCAAGGACTTCATCGAACGAATTTACAAGGCCTCGGGCTTCGTCCCGCCGCAGTCCTGAGCCGCTCGCGCCTTGTCCCTTCCCGCAGCCGGGAAGGGACTCAAAGCCCTGGGGACCGCCGGTGCTCGACCGAATCCTCAATCGGCTCGAAGAGTGGATCATCCTCACGCTGATCGCCGCGGCGACGGCGCTGACCTTTGTCGCCGTCGTCCACCGTTACGGCGCCAGCAATTCCGCGAGCCTTGCCCGCTGGGCGGGCATGCATAATCTCCTGCTCCTCAAGGCCGCGGCGAACTGGGTCTATACCTCGCTCGCTTCCATCAATTTGTCCTGGGCCAACGAACTGTCCACCTACATGTTCGTGTGGATGGCGAAGTTCGGCGCTGCGCTCGGCGTTCGCACCGGCATTCATGTCGGCGTCGACGTCTTCGTCAAGAATCTCACGCCCGCGGCGCGCAAGCCGGTGATCGTGTTCGCGCTGCTGTGCGGCGCTTTGTTCACCGGCGTCATCGGCACGCTCGGCGCTGCCTACGTCTATGAGCTTGACCCGGACCAGGTGTCGCCGGAACTCGAATGGCCGAGCTGGATCATCTATCTGTGCATCCCGCTCGGCTCCTACCTGATGTGCTTCCGCTTTCTTCAGGTGATGTGGCGCTTTCTACGCACCGGCCTGGTGCCGCATCAGGGGCACGGCATCGACTACGAGGCTCCGCATGGCGAGGCGGCGGAGCCGGTCGGTGAGGCGGCGCAATGACCGTCTTCCTGCATGCCAAACCTGCCGCGCCGCGGCCCGTTAATTCGGCCGTCACGGCGACGTTGATCATCGTGATCCCGCTGGCGCTCGCGCTTATTTGTTTCGCCGCCAAGCTCCATATCATCGAACTGTCGCACACGGTGCGCGCCGAGCTGCTGTTTGCGTTGCTGCTCGGTCTCATGGCGACCGGCATGCCGATCTCGATTGCGCTCGGGCTGTCGGTGCTGACTTATCTTTTCATCCTCTCGGACGTCGATCCGAAGATGGTCGGGCTGAAGCTGTTCACCAGCATCGACCGCTTCGAGATCATGGCGATTCCGTTTTTCATCCTGGCCGGTAATTTTCTCACCGCCGGCGGCGTCGCCCGCCGCATGATCGATTTCGCCACCTCGCTGATCGGGCATTGGTACGGCGGTCTTGGCCTTGCCGGCGTCGTCGCCTGCGCCTTGTTCGCGGCGATCTCAGGCTCCTCGGTCGCGACCGTGGTCGGCATCGGCTCGATCATTCTGCCGGCCCTGATGGAACAGGGCTACCCGCCGCGATTCAGCGCCGGGGTCATCGCCACGTCCGGCGCGCTCGGCATCCTGTTTCCGCCCTCGATCAATCTCGTCATCTACGCGGTTGCGACCAGCGGCATGCAGCCGCGCGGGCCGACCGGCGCGGTGGTCGATTCCGCCTCGATCGGCCAGCTCTTCATCGCCGCACTGATCCCCGGATTGATTCTCGCCTTGATGCTCGGCGCCACCACGTTCTATCGCGCCTGGCGCCATGATTATCCGCGGATGGAGCGGGTGAGCTGGGTCGGATGCTGGCGCACTTTCCGCGAGAGCGTCTGGGGTCTGCTGCTGATCGTATTGGTCCTCGGCGGTATCTATTCCGGGCTGTTCACGCCGACCGAAGCTGCGGCGGTCGCCGCGGTTTACGCCTTCATCATCGCGGTGTTCGTCTACAAGGGGCTCAAATTTTCCGAGGTGCCGGCGGTGCTGCTGAAGGCCGCCTCGATGAGCGCGATGATCCTCTACATCATCACCAATGCGGCGGTGTTTTCCTGGTTGCTGACGTCGGAGCAGATCCCGCAGTCCATGGCGGGATGGATGACGGCGCAAGGCTTCGGCACCGTGGCGTTCCTGCTCGTCACCAATGTGGTGCTGCTCGCCGCCGGCAATTTCATGGACCCGGCCGCCATCACGCTCATCATGGCGCCGATCCTGTTCCCGATGGCGGCGGCGCTCGGCGTGCACCCTGTGCATCTCGGCGTGCTGATGGCGGTCAACATGGAAGTCGGGCTCTGCCATCCGCCCGTCGGACTGAACCTCTACGTCGCTGCCGGCATCACCCGGATGGGCATCACCGAGCTCACCATCGCGGTGCTGCCGTGGCTATGCACCATGCTGATCTTCCTGGTGATGGTGACCTATATCCCGGCCATATCGTTGTGGCTGCCGCACGTGCTCGGGATGCTGTAGGCACTTCGGCCCCCGCAGCGAATTTTGTCGCTATTTTCAGCGCATGCCCGCGCAATGCGGGACATGCTAACCTATATAAAGCAGGCCGGCGCGGTCCCGCGGGGATCAGTGCGGCGATTGTTTTTCAGAAAATGGCCCCGATCGCGGGGTGTATCTGGGAATACCCAGGTTAATGAGCAAACCGGCCGGCACAGCGCCAAGCCCGGACCAAATCCGGGCGCAGGTCGAGCGCATGATCGCGAGCGACGAATTCAGCCGCTCGCCGCAGCTTGGCGCTTTTCTGCGTTTTGTCGTCGAAGCCGTCCTTGGCGGCAAGGCCGATCGCATCAAGGCCTATACGATCGGCGTCGAAGTGCTGCGCCGGGACGCCAAATTCGATCCGCAGATCGATCCGATCGTGCGGGTCGAGGCGACGCGGCTGCGGCGCACCATCGACCGCTACTACGCGGGTCCCGGCGGTGACGATCCGGTCCGGATCGAACTGCCGCGCGGCAGCTACGCCCCGACATTCAGGCGTGGCGGCGTCGTATCCGGCATTGCGCCGCCGCGTCCGGCGAAGTCGTCGATGCTCGACCTGCTGCCGTCGCTGCGCCCCTTGTTGGCGGCGCTGGTATCGATCTTCGTCATCGCGATCGTTGCCGCGATCATGCATCACCGCGAGCCGGCGCCGGAGACCGCCGCCAACGGCTCGCCGAACGCATCGCGATCAGCGCCGGAGGTCGCACCTCGGCCCACCGGCAACGGCCTGCCGGTTCTCTTCATGCCGCAGTTCGAGACCAGCGGGACGCCGGGGCCGCACAGCATCTCGGCCCGTTCGCTTCACGATACGCTCAGCGGCGCTTTCACCCATTTCGACCTCATCAACGTTCTTCTGGAGTCAAAGGAGCGGCCGGCATCGGCCGATCCCCGGGCGGAGTACAGGTTTGCCGGATCCATCGAATATTCCGACGATGGCGCCGCGCGCCTGTTGTTCCGGCTGATCGATGTCGGCGACGGCAGCATCGTCTGGTCGCGCGTCTTCGATCGCGTGCCGCCGAGTGACGATCAATCGTCCGCCGAAGAGAAGGTTGTTCGCGGGCTTGCCGGAATCCTGCTGCAGCCTTACGGCGTCATCTACGCCCATCAGCGCGCCAAGGTTCTCGCCGGAACGCTTGTTGACCCGCGCTATCGCTGCCTTGTCGAAGTGATCGACTCGTTCAGCTCGTTCGATGCGACTCAGCAGGCGCGCGGCCGCGAGTGCCTGGAACAGCTCACGGCGCGCAATCCGAGTTTTGCTCTGGGTTTCACTTACCTCGCCGCCCTCGATTTACGGGAATATGAATATGGGACCGGCGTCCGCGACGTGGACGCACCATCGCTCAAGCGCGGACTTGACGTAGCCCGGCGCGGCGTCGAACTGAGCCCGGAATCCTCGCGCGCCTATGAGATGCTGTTCGTCATCCTGTTTGCGCGCGGCGAGATGACCGCGGCGTTCGATGCGGCCGCGCGATCGATCGCTCTCAACAGATACGACGTTCGGGTGCTGGGCGCTTATGGCTCGCGCCTGATCGCAAGGGGCGATACCGAGAAAGGACTGGCGGCGCTGCAGCAGGCCGGCAATGACGGCACCGTGCGTCCGCCCTACGAGGAATTCTTCCTCTTCCTCGGCGCCTATCTCCAGGGCAACATGAGCGACGCCATATTCCATGCCGGCCAGATCACCGGCGACAGCTTCCAGCTTGGCCTCATCGCGCGCTCGCTTGCGGCCGCGGCAAAAGGCGAGCGGGAGGCCGCGGGCCGCGCGCTCAGCCAGCTGGTGACCCTCAATCCATCGTGGCGCGACGATACGCGCGGCAGCTTGGCGAAGTTCTTTCCGGCGCAGGCCATCGTCGACCGCCTGGCGGCCGATCTCGCTGCGGCCGGGCTTCCGGCGCGATCCTGAGCAAGGCGCAAGACCTCGACCGCGCCGCCGGGAAGCGTTCCAACCTTCTGATCTTGCGGCCTGGCGGCGCAACTTGCGGCCACTTAACGGCAAGTTTCTTCCCCTTTGGGTTCCGCCTCTCTATCGCCGCGCGTTCGGCCGGAACATTCCCGTCCGGCGTGCCCAGCAAAACACTCAAAACAGATTGCGGACCCATTCAATGCCCATTGCGCTCGCTCAGTATCTTCGCCACTTGGCCACCCGGTGCAGCCGCATGTCGCGGGACTGCACCGATCCACTGGTGACCAAGGAGCTGGAGATCATCAGCGTCGAACTGGTCGAGAAGGCCGGGGCGCTCGAAGCCGAATACGCGCTGCCGAAGGCGTCGGACGACGATGCAGACGTCGTTTGCGGCGAGGATTAATAAGCGCCGCCGTCGCGAAGAAGGTCTACGACGCCTGCCGCATCGTGGCGCGGCCGTCACGAAGTCCGTCGAGGATCGCCAGCGCGCGCGCCATCGAGAAGTCGCGCGTCTTCTTGTCGAATCCCTCGGCCGAGCCCGTCATCATGTAGCCGTGCTTGACGCCGGGGAAGATATGAACCTCGACGTTCTTCATCCGCGCCGGAAGGCCTCGGTAGGCGTTCAGCACCTCCGCCGGCGCGCGACTGTCGCGATCGCCCCAGATGATGCAGACGGGCTGCGCGACGCCTTCGATCTCCTGCACGAAGTCAAGGAGTTGCGTGCCGTGACAGGAGATGCCGGCGGCGTAGCCAAGCCGCTTCGGCCCGATGATCGCGTAAGGGCCACCGTAGCAGAAACCGATCGCGGCGGCGCGGCCGTTGAACTGCGCGAGCGTCTTCAGATAGGCCAGCACGTCCGCCATGTCGCGCTCGCCGGTCTTGAGCTTTTCGAGGCGCGGCTGCGAGCGTTCTTGGGCGCGCGTATCATCGTGGGTGAGCGGTCCCGGCAGCGTGCGCCAGAACAGGTCCGGAGCGGCGGCGATGAAACCTGCCGCCGCGAATTCGTCGGCAATGGCCCGGATGTCGGCATCGACGCCGTGGACGGCCGACGCCAGCACGATCGCCGGGACCGGAGCGCTGGATTGCGGCTCGACCAGATAGCAGTCGAATTCGCCGCCTTCGCTCGAGCGGACCTTGACGCTTTGACCAGACATGAATTCCTCCCGTCTCCGTGTCACGGACCTTAGAATATTGCGGCCGCAGCGGCTATGCGGCTAGTCGCGGAAATCGCCCGGTTGAAGCACGATCGGAGTGCCGTGCGGCGTTCGCTGGCACGCGCGTTCCCAGGCATTGCGGGTCCGTGACAGGGTTCGCGAATCGGTGAGCCCTTTCGCCGCGACGATGCGTTCGAGCGTGGCGAGCCAGTGATGATAATAGGTCTC
>DATJYT010000456.1:0-4279 GCA_035499475.1 Xanthobacteraceae bacterium
TCGCGGGCGAACGACACAATCCGGCGCGCGACGAGACCGGCAATCTGAATCATCGCGACGCGCTGGCCGGTACTCGCGGCAATGACGAAGGCATTGCGTTCGTTGTCCTCACTCGCTTTGTCAAGATCGGCGCTGAGAAACTTGCCGGCGCGGTAGACGATGCGCTCTATGCGGCCGTCGACCGGACTGCGATTGACGTGACAATCGAACACGCTCATGAAGATGGAGATGCGCGGCAGCGGCCGCGCGCCGAGGCCGAGGTCGTTCGGCGGCACCGCGTTGACGACTTGGCTGATCCGGCCATCGGCCGGCGCGACGACAAGGCCGTCGCGCACCGGCGTCACCCGCGGCGGGTCACGGAAGAAATAAGCGCACCACAGCGTCACCAGCGTCGCCAGCCAGCCAAGCGGCGGCCAGAACCAGAACAGGATGAGGCTCACCAGCGCGAAGCTGCCGATAAAGGGGTAGCCCTCCGGATGGATCGGGACGAATTGCGAGCGGATCGAGTTGACGACGGACATCGCTATTCGGCGGCGTCCGCCGCCGGCAGCAGATCCTGCTCAGCCTCCGGCACTTCCGGCGGATAGCGGTTGGGAGCTGCAGCATCGTCATCGACTTCGGCCAGGAGCTCGCGGGCCTTCTCGGCTTCGCGCTGACGATTCCACATGCTGGCATAGAGGCCACCGCGGGCGAGCAGCACTTGGTGCGTGCCGCGTTCGACGATCACGCCTTCGTCCAGCACTAAAATCTCGTCGGCGCCGACGATGGTGGAGAGCCGGTGTGCAATCACGAGCGTCGTGCGGTTGCGGGCGACGCGATCAAGCTCGTCCTGAATGTCCCTCTCGGTGTGGCTGTCGAGCGCCGACGTCGCCTCGTCGAGCAGCAGGATCGGCGGCGCCTTGAGGATGGTACGGGCGATGGCGACACGCTGCTTCTCGCCGCCCGAAAGCTTCAAGCCTCGCTCGCCGACCTCGGTTTCGTAGCCCTTGGGCGAGCGGCGGATGAAATCGTCGATCTGGGCCTGACGTGCCGCTTCCTCGACCTCCACGTCGGTCGCATCCCAGCGGCCATAGCGGATGTTGTAGCGGATCGTGTCGTTGAACAGCACGGTGTCCTGGGGAACCATGCCGATCGAGGCACGCAGCGATTCCTGGGTGACGTCGCGGATGTCCTGGCCGTCGATCAGGATGCGGCCGCCGGTCACATCATAGAAGCGGAACAAAAGTCGCGAGATCGTCGATTTGCCGGCGCCCGACGGGCCGACGATGGCGACGGTATGTCCGGCCGCGACATCAAAGCTCAGCGCCCTAAGGATCGGCCGCGCCGCCTCGTAAGAAAATGAGACATTCTCGAAGCGGATCGTCCCGGCGCGCACCTGCAAGGGCATGGCGCCCGGCTTGTCCTCGATTTCGGGCTTGCGCGACAGCATCGAGAACATGATCTCGATGTCGATCACGGCCTGCTTGATCTCGCGATAGACCATGCCCATGAAATTCAGTGGCTGATAAAGTTGAATCATCATGGCATTGATCATGACGAAATCGCCGACCGTGTTGGTGCCCTTCTGGATGCCGTAGGCGCACAGCACCATGGTGGCGGCGAGGCCGAGCGTGAACACGATCGCCTGCCCGGCATTGAGCACGGCGAGCGATACGTAGGCGCGGACGCTCGCTTCCTCGTAGCGCGCCATCGAGCGGTCGTAGCGCTTGGCCTCGCGCGTCTCGGCGGAAAAATATTTGACGGTTTCGTAGTTGAGCAGGGAGTCGATCGCCTTGGCGTTGGCGTCGGTGTCGCTGGTGTTCATTTCGCGGCGGATGTTGATGCGCCACTCGGTCGCGAGATAGGTGAACCACATATAAAGCGCCACGGTCGCGGTGATCGCCACGACGTAGCGCCAGTCGAAATGAAACAGCAACACCGCGACAATCAGCACGAGCTCGACGATGGTCGGAGCAAGCTGCAGCAGCACCATACGCACGATAGTCTCGATGGCGTTGCGGCCGCGCTCAAGAACGCGCGTCAGCCCGCCGGTCTTGCGCTCGAGATGAAAGCGCAGCGAGAGAAGATGCATATGCTCGAAGGTGAGGATGGCGAGCCGCCGCACCGCGTTCATGGCCACCTTGGCGAAAATGCCGTCGCGGAGCTGAGTCAGCACCGCCATCAGAATGCGCATGCCGCCATAGGCGAGCGTCATCATCACCGGCGTCGCCAGCGCCCAGGCAATGACATCGTCGGGTCCGAGCGGCGCGGTGCCGTGGCCGGCAAGCGCGTCGGTCGCCCATTTGAAAGTGAACGGCACCGCGATGGTCGCAAATTTCGCGGCGAACAACAGCACCGTCGCGACGACGACTCGATTCCTCAGGTCCGGTCGATCCGACGGCCAGATATAGGGCCACAGATGGGCCAGCGTTTTGAACATCGCGCCGCCGTCGGCGCTGACCTCGCGCTTGAGACGATGGGTCGGTCGTTGGAAATCACTCATCTGGGGCCCAGCCTGGTTGGGCCCTTATGCCCGCCAGTGATCGTCATATAGAGGCTTTTCTTGCGCTTGGCACCGGTCGCAGGCTGCCGCCAAAGTGCTTGCAGTGTGTGCGAATCAACGCCACATGTATCTTTTATCGAGAATGAACTCCATGAGCAAAATCAATGCGATCTGCGTCTATTGCGGATCGAGCGCCGGCACCGACCCGGCCTTTCTCGAGGCGGCGCAGAGCCTCGGTAAAATGCTCGCCGCCAACGGCGTGCGCCTCGTCTATGGCGGCGGCTCGGTCGGCCTCATGGGCGCACTCGCCGACGCCGTGCTCAACCACGGCGGCGTCATCACCGGCGTTATCCCGGAATTCCTGACCGCGAAGGAACGACCGCGACGGGTCGCACAGGAGTTGATCGTCACGCGCGACATGCACGAGCGCAAGCGCACGATGTTCGATCGCGCCGACGCCTTCGTCGCGCTGCCAGGCGGGATCGGCACGCTCGAGGAGATCGTCGAGCAGATGACATGGGCGCAGCTCGGCCGCCACAGGAAGCCGATCCTGTTCGCCAACATCAACGGCTACTGGGATCCGCTGCTGGTCTTGATCGATCACATGCGCGCGCTGAAATTCCTGCAGCCGCTACCGCAGGTCGATTATCTCGTCGCCAGGCGGTCAGAAGACATCCTGCCGATGCTGCAAGACGCCGCGCGCGGCGTCGGCGAAGCGGAAAAGGCGATGGCGGTCCCGGTCGAGCGGTTGTGACCTCGTCATTGCGGGGTCCCGCAGCCTGGAATGATCCGCGCTAGTCCCGGATGAACGTCACAGCCTCGATGCGATTGCCGTCAGGGTCGCGGATGAAGGCTGCATAATAGTGCGGCGAATAGTGCGCTCGCGTCCCGGGTGCACCGTCGGAATGGGCCCCGGCGGCGAGCGCTGCCGCATGAAACGCATCGACGGCTGCCGTATCGGGCGCGCGCAGGCAAACGTGCGCGCCGCTGTCGTCAGTCGGCGGCTTATGTTTGTCGCGCTCGTTGAGCCAGAACTCGGGATAGGTCTTGCCGTAGCCGACGCTCTTCGGCCAGGCGCGCACCCGGCTCATGCCAAGCGGCGCCAGGACGGCCTCATAGAATCGCCCAGCGGCCTTGAGATCGCGCACCGCAATGGAAACGTGGTCGATCATGATCCCACCCTTCCTTTCCCTCCTCCGCACGGGCTGGAGGGTCTATGTCATTCACGCCGGAGCCCCCGACTTCACCAGCTTGTAGATGATGGAATCCATCAATGCCTGAAATGAGGCGTCGATGATGTTCGGCGACACGCCGATCGTGGTCCAATGCTCGCCGCTTTCGTCGATGCTCTCGATAAGGACGCGCGTGACCGCCTCGGTGCCGGCGTTGAGGATACGCACGCGGTAGTCGGTCAATTCGAGTCCGGTGATATAGCCCTGATATTTGCCGAGATCCTTGCGCAGCGCGAGGTCGAGCGCGTTGACCGGGCCGTTGCCTTCCGAGGCCGAGATCAAGACGTCGTCGCCGACTTTGACCTTTACGACGGCCTGGCTGACGGTGACGCGATCGCCCTTGGCGTTGATACGCTGCTCGACATTGACGTCGAATTTTTCCACGTCGAAATAATGCGGCACCTGGCCGAGCATGCGGCGCGCAAGAAGCTCGAATGACGCGTCCGCGGCTTCGTAGGCATAACCGATGGCTTCGCGCTCCTTGACCACGTCGAGGAGCCGCGTCACCCGCGTGTCGTCCTTGTCGACCGCAAGCCCGATGCGTTCGAGCTCGGCGAGCACGTTC